>NZ_JCBAMT010000021.1:0-87888 GCF_059760445.1 Achromobacter sp. D7-1
GCACAGGTCGGCGATGACAAGCCGCTCCATCAACGCTGCCAGGTCAGCAGCTTGACGCCCGCAACGCCAAACACCACGGCCACCGTCCCTTCGATCCAACGCCGCAGCCTGGCGTACAGCGCAATCATCGGCGCAGTCGAGAACGCGATCGCATAGCCGCCAAACACCATCACGCCGAGCAACGCGCAACCACCAATGATCGCGGGCAAAGTGCCGTTCGACGCGCCCTCCCCCAGCCCCAGCGACATGATCGCCATCCAGGCCAGCACCGCCTTCGGATTGCCGATATGCATGAGCACGCCCTGGCGGTAGAGCACCCGATAGCGCGGCGTCGCACGACCTGTTTCCACGTTCGCGAAGCCTGTGCCCCGCTTCAGCGCCGACCTGCCGGTGCGGAACGCCAGATAGAGCAGATAGACGCCCCCCACTATCTTTATGACGAATAGCGCCTGGGCGGAAGCCGCCAGCACGGCGGAAATCCCAGTCGCCGCCAGCGTCGCCCAAAACAACGAGCCAGTAATGACGCCCGCCGCCAGCGCAAGCGCCGGCACACGGCCGTGACGCATCGCCGTTGCCATGATCGCCATATTGCTGGGTCCAGGGCTGGCCGTGGCAATCAGATAGGTGCCATACACAAGAGCAAGCTGACTCACGAGCATTTGCGTTTCTCCAGGGACGTCGGGCCTCTCCGCCTTACAGCGGGAGGTCTCCGCGATGAACGATGTGGACCTTGTTGCCGTCAGGATCGCGCAGATACGCGCCGAAGTAGCCGTCGCCATAATGAGGACGTACCCCCGGCGCCCCTTCATCCGTCCCGCCCTGCGCCAGCCCGCCCGCATGGGCCACGCTCACGGCTTCCTGCGTAGGAGCCAGAAAGGCCACCATGCTGCCATTGCCCACCGTCGCCGGCTCGCCATCGTAGGGCATGTAGACATAGAAGCGCGGCAGCAGCGCCTGACCGGTCACCCAGCAAAGCGCCAAGGGCCCGCCATCCGGCGTGACAACGCGGCGCTTCAGTCCGAGCGGAAGCAGCACCGCGTCATAAAAACGGCCCGCGCGTTCAAGATCCCGCGTCCCGACAGTGATATGGCTGAACATTTGACGACTCTCCACGCGCCCGCCCTGACGGTCAGGCGCTTTCAGAAATGCATGACATGCCTCAATCGCATCGGGCATGTTACTCGCCTGCCAGATAATCTGGATCGCAAGATACTGCCCAGCCCACGGCCGGTTTTCCCGGTTCGCCAGCGTCGGCGGCGTTTTCGTTAAACTGACGCTTTCCGCCTACTCGTGCGCCCCGCCCATCGCGGGGCGCATTGCCTTACCCCATGTCCGACAAAACCCACGACATCCGCCCCGGCCAGTCGATCGAACTGCTCAAGGCCCTGCACATCCTGACCCGCGACGGCAAGATGAACCAGGACAGCCGCCGCAAACTCAAACAGGTCTACCACCTGTTCCAGTTCATCGAACCGCTGCTCAAAGACGTCCAACAACAACGCGGCGCCGTCACCCTCGCCGACCACGGCGCGGGCAAGTCGTATCTGGGCTTCATCCTCTACGACCTGTTCTTCAAGGAACAACCCGAGGCGCAGAAGAACGGCTCCCACATCTACGGCATCGAAACCCGCGAAGAACTGGTGAAGTCGTCGGAAGAACTGGCCAAGCGGCTGGGATTTGGCGGCATGTCGTTCCTGAACCTGTCGGTCGCCGATTCCATCACGTCGGACAAGCTGCCCGCCACGATCGACGTCGTTACCGCCCTGCACGCCTGCAATACCGCCACCGACGACGCGATTCATTTCGCGTTGGAGAAGAAAGCCAAGTACATCGTCGTCGTGCCCTGCTGCCAGGCGGAAGTCGCGTCGGTGCTGCGCAAGAACAAGGCGAAGGCACTGGCTGATCCGCTGGCTGAGATTTGGAGGCATCCGCTGCATACGCGGGAGTTTGGCAGCCAGATCACGAATGTGCTGCGGTGCTTGCAGCTGGAGGCGCATGGGTATCAGGTCAGCGTGACTGAGCTGGTGGGATGGGAGCATTCGATGAAGAATGAGCTGATCATTGCGCAGTACAAGGATTTGCCGCGCAGGAAGGCGGCTGAGCGGTTGACGGAGATGCTGGATAGGATTGGGTTGCAGGAATTGAAGGATCGGTTCTTTGTGCCGCAGCCGGCAGAGGCGGCGGCGTAAGCGCCTGTCTTGCTTCAGGCCGCAGCGTCAGCGTCCGTGCGTGCCGCAGTCTTCCGCCAGACGCACCGTATGACACGATGAACGCCATTCAAGCAGCCTTCCCCACATGTCCTCTCGCCCGCGCAAGGCCGCCCCAGAACAGACGGCACTGCTAACAGCGGCCTTCCCCGCGCGAGTGCGAGCCGAAGCAGCAAATATCGCCGAGGAAATCTGCCCCTCGGTCATGAGCGGCCGCGGATTGTCCGCCATCGTGCTGGACGAGTCGTTGACGCTGCCCTATCGCGTTCAGCATGGGGGAAGCGACTCCTTGTTTTCCAAGCTGGACGAACCCCAGGCACTAATTTACGCGTGCATACAGTCACGCCATCATGACGGCCACGTACGCCAGCGCCAAATTGAGCGGCTGGCAGGGGCATGCGAGCCTTGGGTTGTGCCGTTCGTGGTGCAGCTCTGCAGTGAATACGTCGTCGAAATCCTGCAGGACATCGAAGCGTGCTTGCCCTTGCTGGACAAGCGCGCCTATGGAACGGTTCTTCGAGGCAATCCGACCTTTCTGGATCTGGCGCAACAACGCATGACCAGCTACTGGGATTGCTACTACCGGCGGCGCTGGGTCAGAAGCGAAACCTATGTGGGGTTTCGCTTGTTCAAGCAGTTTCGCGACTGGCAGGTCTCCGGCTAGGACCTCACCAGCTTGAAAAGCCCGATCCGAGGATCAATTGCCAGAACTGCGGCGCAACCGATCGGACGAGTTCTTGTTCAAGCGCTTCGCTTCGTCTTCCGCGTAGTCTTCCTCGCCCTCTTCGTACTTGCCTTCATACATGCAGCTGCTGCGGTTCCATCCGCACTCGCCGCCTAATGAGCAACCGGAGCTCAAGGCGGCAAGGAACAAGAGGATGCTGCAACGGCCTAATTTTTGAATCGACATATCGCTCCCTGGTGATCGATGTAAGTGTAAGGGATCGAGATGATGACTGAGCCGGCGTGGTCTGAGTCTGAATTGGAAAGGGCTGCAACGCATGGCGCCGATTTCGGCTCAAGTGTGCTCAATTTGGCACGGGTCGCGCTTGATTGCGATGTCCGTCGGCCTCGATACTGGCATTGCAATCCCACAAAGATCGCCCAGATTGACAGCTGGAAAAGACGGACGACATGGTCGCTGCAATGGCGACTGCCTTCTCTTTATTACGTCAATACTGGAGCGGCTGATGGACGATCACCCTTTGACTCATGACCGATGGGCTACGCCGGACGATCCGGAGTTTGGCACAGTGCGGTTTTCTGATCTGCGGAAAATGGAACGCGCGTGCGCCGCGATTTGGACTATTGCTCGGATCGCGGGGAATAGCTTGAATGCGTCTGAGACTAGCGACGCACAATCACTAGGCGGTTGGGGCGTGTCCAATTTGATTGGCGGAATTGAGAGCCTTTGCGATCATATGGCGGATCTTGTCGCGTCGACTATTGACGAGTCCAATCTTGGAAAATGTGTCAGGTGACGATTGACTGCATGTGGTAAACGAAATTTTCGTCTGACACCTTTTCCCCTCCATCCCGACGATGGTTACCCTCATACAGATGGGACCACAAAAAAGTAAGGTGTACATACCGAGTTTGGGGGATGTTCGTCACTTCGTATATCGGTAACTTTGTCTTCATTTGGCTTCGCTTGGCTCCGACACTCGCCTTGACTGCGCCCAAGACCACGCCCGTCACAAGGGAAACACCCCGATCATATGGACTCAAGCGGTAAGCTGAAGCCGGTTCCGGACCGAAACTATCCCCTCCAACCATTGGAGGGACGTTTTACCCGGCAAGGCAGCAAGTGATTTACATCTGACAATGCACCAAGAAAAGTACGATGCAGGCTGTGAGTACAAGTCAACGTTGAACCACCATTTATAGGCACCACAGGTGCGTGCGCGGAGGGCAAGATGGCAGCCTCACATGTCAAACGCTTGAGCCGCATGATTGACGTAGTAACTGGAATCGCAGGTCATATGCGAAGATGCGAGCCATTTTCTCGCTCCACGGCCTTGCTAGCCTTAATCTCGACATGGGCGATCGTTCCATTGGCCAACGCTCAGAAAATGGATCTTCTATGCGGATCTCGTGTGGCAGCAGCACAATGGAGCCAAGAAAATACCCTAATCACGGAAAACTCCGAAGCACATCTTGCATTGATGCTGTCAAAGCTCTCGCAACGAAGCGATAATCTAGCCATTTCTCCTCAACTTTTGAGCGGCGCCAATTTCTCAACGTTGAGAAACCCGACGACGCAACAAACCGTCGACATCGAGCCTGTGGAACGAGTAACAGTCGGAAAATCTACAATTCCGGTGCCTGCGCAGGTCGCCGAAGTGAAGAGTTGTTCCAAGGCCATACAGTCGCTGCAGACCAAAGTTGTAAACATCAAGGATCGCAGCTATACATGCGCCTTGCTCGACATGGACAGAAAATGCCTCACCAGCAGCGAGTCTCAGCCGCATGTAAGAGACATCTCAATCCCATTTCGCTCGGTCGCCGTCGTGGTGGTAAGACAGCAAGCTGTTTGTACTGGATTACTCCTAGACGAACGCTCATTTAGAACTGCGCGGCATTGCTTTATAAACCAAGTGTCTGGTGATCGACGTCCCGAATTTTCCGATTCTGCTTCGAGAGACTGGCACATCGAGACTCTGGATGGCAAGCGAACTGTCTACGTCAGTGCCGGCGAAATAGAAAAACTTGTCGTTCCTGGTGGTTTTGATATCGACCTAGACCCAGTCACGATCAGCGTCACCGTCATGTCCTCCTCTGACGCCAAGCCCTTGCCTCACGTCAAATTCAAGTCTCCATCCGACAACAACCAACTATTGTGGCTAGCTGGGCCGGTGCATCTTTTGGACCAAGCAATTGCAATCCGCCAGGGTGTACTAAACCAAGCCGCAGCCCCCCCAAAGCCAAACTGGCGCGACTCTATTCGATGGAGTTCCCTACTCGGCGCCCAGTGCCGTACCGTTGAGATCGAAGGAGCCTGTGTCTACCACTCATGCCAGTCATTCCAGGGGTTCAGCGGCAGCCCCATGATCATCAGTGCCGTGTCTGGAATGGGAAGCACACCCGATACCATCGAGTATGTTGGAGTCCACTCGGGAACACCAGGGAAAAAGAAGCCATTCGGTTGGCCCGGATGTACTAAATCGACGGCCACTTTCATTGGATCCGACTATTTGATCTTCAATGTTGGCAATAGTGGAGACTAATCATGCTAAGACTAGCCATCGCCGCATCAGCCACATTACCCCTCATAGCCTGTTCCCCACTCCAAGCCAATCGAAAAGCCGAAGAGAAGGGACCAGTCATTGTGCGGGCCGCCTTCAGTGACAGAGCTTGTCCCAGCGACCCAGATGTCGGTCGAGCAGAGTCGGTGCTCGGAGCGGCCGCAGCCTCATGGCTAATCGGCAAGGCAACCGAGGCTGCGGTAAATTTCATAAACGATGCGATTTCTCAGGCGGCGAAACAGGACAGCGAAACCTTCACTATTACTGGTCAAAATCCGGACTATCTCTTCAAGGTTCAAGGTGACCAGACGCGCATGCGGGGATGCTTGTTCGTTGCCGTAGCTCCGCGTGTAACAGCAGGTAGGTGGTGCGAAGAGGGTAAGACAGGAAATTGGTACAACGCCCAAACCTGCAGAGCCCCCGCTCCTGAGCTGGAAAGTAAATGGGAGGAATGGAGCTTGGGTACGCCGACATTTTTCGCAGAAATTGGAATGACTTCTCCTGACGGTGGGCCAACCAATGCGGTCATCCCCCGAGCATATAAAGTCTACTACCCAGAACCGATTTCGACGATGGACGTTGATAAGGTCAAGGGGTTCACGGTCGGCATCACGGCGGCCAAGCCAACCAAGTCGACCAAGACCAGCGGCGATATTGTTATGGAAGTATTTCTGGGCGGAGATGGAGTCACGCCGAAAACCGTGACCATCGATGCAACCTCGCTTCAAACCAGTGGTTTGTGGGTAAACGTACCCACTGCGGAAGGCACGATCGGCTCGCTCCATGCGGGACCGGTAAACCTGTCAGTAACAGTAGCCGAAACACCTCACCCCACTAAATGGCTGCAGACTCTCGCGAAGTATTCCGCAGAAAACAAACAGAAAGCGATTGATGCGATTGTGGCAAAAGCTGATCCCGTCGTAAGAGAAAAAGCGGAAGAAGCGGCAGTCGTGGACTCGTTGACGCTGCAAGGAACCGCGGCCACAGCTTGTGGCACATTTTCCAAGCAAATGGCCACCCTCGCCGCAGCTCAAAAGGATGTTAAAGATGGAAAAGGTGCGAACACTGAAGAGAAGCTTCAACATGTATACATCCTTGATGCCACTTGCTCGGCAACTCGGCTTCTCAAACGATCAACGCTTGCAAGTTGGGAAGCTTCTGGGAAAACCAGTTCTCAACTCTGTGGGCGTGCCCAGGATGCCGACACGGAAATCAACAAATTTTGCGAACATTGACTTTTCGATTAGTGTGGAATTAATGTGGCAGGCTACAGTTTATCGACCAAATCGTAGTGTGACACCACTTTTAAAGCGTGTGGATCGACTTGCGAATCCAATAATCGGAAAGATCGGCCGACCATCTCGTTGCTTGCGCTAGGTGTCATGATCTATGCCGAGCGGAACTTGGCTTTGACTCAAGCATCGGCAATTGGGCTGTTCCAAGCACCACACGACACCGCCGAATCCATCGGAGGGTGCCGATGGATTCGTGGGGAAACCCCAGAGTCTGGCACCATTATTTATGCTTGACCTCAACTACGACTGTTGAAGCTGCTTTTTGGCGCGATGGGAATATGTTCATTGCGACCATTTTAGAAGCGTGACTTCGGAGCTATAAACGCTGCTTATCGATAAGGCTGCGGTAGTGCTCGCCAAGCACGGTAAGTCTGCATGATTTGCTCTGCATCGCAGCGTGCCACATATGCGGCGCATCAACGGGGACAACCAGATTCAGGCGGTTATATCGCTGCAGAACAGCAAATTTCCTGGCGTTCTCAGGAATCGGATCTGGCATTCCCGGATCTCTACCTTTCATCTCCGACTCAAACGTCGGGTCGAGGTGAAACTCGTGACCTCGGCCGGGGAAGAACTCTGTAATCCGTCGCAGCTCGTCAAGAGGGATCGCTGGAAGCACCTTTCTTAGTGACACAAACTGCCTAACATTGGTCTTAAAAATGGGGCGCTGCCCCCAGGAGCCAAGAGATTGATCAACATGCGCGTAGATACTTCCCGGCGTAATGTCTCCGGTGAGATTGGCTGCTCCTCCATGAAGAGCGTCCACTAGTAAGGTAGTGAAAACACCTCTGCCGTTTTCTTCTGTTGCATATTGATCGGCAGATGAAGCCGTAAGTATCGTTAAGCCCTCAGCCAAGCTAGCGAGATTCTCGGCGGATGGGGGGGTTCCAGCGATTCCTGAATGACAACTATCCAAAATGATTATTTTGTTCCGAGCGGGAGATGCATTGGCTACTGTCAAGACATCAGAAAGAGACAGTCCTTCGTCACCTCGACGAGAATCCGTTGCCAGTAAATAGCCCCCAGTTGCTTCAATGTGTCCATGGCCCGCGAAATAGAAGAGGGCAATGTCAGCAGGAACTTTAAACAACTCAGTCACATTATCTTTCAGGAGAGACCGATCAACTCGATCCGTTGGTCCGGTTCCTGTAAATATTCTGCAATCGAAGTTGATCGATCCATCTCCATGACGATCTAGGATCGCCTTCACGGCATGTGCGTCATCGACACATCCATAAAGGGGGGTGCCATGGTCGTAATGGTTTATCCCGACGATCAGAGCTATGCGCACGAACACCTCCTTAGTAACGAGGGACTATTGGGAGAACGGATCAGCTCAGGTCTCGGTCACCGCATCGTAGATCCTCTTTGCCACTTTCTTGTCACTCAAATAGCCCGAGATACCGTGGGCATTCGACGTGTCATTGTGCACGTCTGTGTTATTTTCAATGGCGGGGGTGAGTGGAAAATTCTTTTTATCTAGAGCGTAAAGTGAGACCACATCTCGTTCATCCATCGCGTTGAACCACGCGAACACATTTTCCGGGAAGCCGAGTGGCTTGATGCCAGCCAGTTTCTGTTTGATGGCCATGACAGCCAGCGGCGACCCTAGCGTCACAAAAAGTGGAACTTTCCAGTTTCGTTTTTTGGAGTTCTGCCGTAATACGTTGTAGGCGACCACTGTGCCAAGAGAGTGGGAGACGACCACAGCTTCCTTATTCTCCGGCATCGCTGACGCAGTCCCTGTATCAATCACTGCGCGGGTGACGTCGTTGGTGAGGTACTGAAACACGTCGCGCGTCGCTAATGCGACGCTCATGCCGCTCGCTCCGGGGACGTACTTGTCAAGCACTTCCAAAATGGCTTGTACCCACTGCCAATTGAGAACGCCCTTTTCGATAATTGCGCCCGGTGGTAATGCACGCTGGATCGCTCCTTCCGGATCCCCCTCGAACCGCCCGACCGACTCAAGCAGCACGGCCTCAATGAAAGCCTTCTCGTCCAGCGAGAGTTCGCCATCAGCCCCAGGCGCTTCCCCTCGGACGACGATCTTTGCTGCATCTTCCGGTGGCTTACCCCCCACCAACTGGTCGAGGGTGTCGCCATAGTAGGGAAAATGAATCTGACTATCGGCGAGCGGCAAAGAGAGTCCATTCCTTTTCAAACCTTCAGCCCAAGCCGCAACCCACTCGCCCTTGAGGGCCATGGAATCCTTAAGCTGTTGAGCACGGCCATGAACAAAAACGAGATCACGCATGATGGTGTACCTCTGGTGGAAGCAGCTGTTGTCGGAAGATATTGACAGCATCCGATGTAAAGTGGGACCAAAGGCTCGGATGGCGCATCCGCGAAACACTGATCAGTTCTTCGGAAAGTGTCCCGCCACGAGCGGCAAGACCAGCCCACCCGCGAGCAAGCAAGGGCATCCCGGGTGGCAGGGTACGCAATTCATCAGATTCCTCACCTGGCCTGCTGGCCAAGAGCGCCATGTCAAAAAGAGGGAGGCCCCCCCTAGCTCGCAGCGCGGCGACCAGGTCGCGAAGCTGCCCTACCATCCCAGCGTCGTCGAGGGCGTAGCTAAGATAGAGCAACAGCATTGGATCGGGAGCTGGCGCTTTCAAAAGTCGCGCCGTGAGCGCTGTCAGAGTGGCTCGGCCGGGCTGGAAGACACCTCGTTCAATCGCTGCAGCCACAAATTCCCGCAAATAGCGCTGTTCGACTCGTTTCACCAAATCGGACTCGTAAGGTAGGGAGTCTTTAGAAGCCTCGTAGGCTAGGCCCACCCACCTACCGTGATGGAAAGACAATTCTGCGATGAACTCAGGCAGCAATGGCACCATCACGCCAGAGCCGTCGTCGAAGATCAACAGAACCCGATCACGGGCCTGGGCTGAATGGGGATACGCTCGTAGAATTTCGCCCTCAACGACCCACTCTACTTGCGCACTGCGGCAAATTGCCTCTTTAGCCTTCCCGCCCCGCAGCTTGACGCCGCATCGGGTCTCAAAATGCAGAGGAGAAAACTCTTCGCTTTGGCGCTGGGCCTGCTTGACGATTTCCTTTGCTTCGGGTGGGTTAGCCGAATATGTCGGAAGCCTCTGTCGACCAAGCAGGTTGTCGACCGTCGCATCAACCCAGTTCGGCAAGCTAGGCGCTGACTGATCTAGGCGAGCTCGTTCGAAATTGCGCGTCCCCCTGAAATTCAAGTTCAGCAGATCACTATTGCGTGATACAGGTCCGGGCGGCGGAGTGAGCGCTAGCCGAGCTATCCACGCCAGTTCCGGATCGGAGGAGATGCGCGCATCTGGCGTCTGGAAGGCCCGAGTGTGTAGACCGCGTTTGACGAGAAATTTGCCAACCTTTTCACGCAGCACATGCTTGAGGGGCCACGGACGGATCACCCCTTCGGGCATCTCACCGTCACCAGCCACCTCGATGATTGCTGGCTCGTCGCCGTCGAGTACTGCCAATAGGGCTTCGGTGTACAACGCTACAAAGTTGCCCGCATTCGCCGCATCTTGCGCCTGAACCTCCAGTGCTGGGTTGCCCAGCGTGCAGGCGAAGAACTGATCCACCGCTTTCTCAGCGCCACCACCTGGTACCATAGGAAATATTGGCGAACCGGTAATGAGTTGCTGTTGCACACCGGCTGCGGCCGTCCTGCAAGCATCGGAGATAAATATCACATGAGGTACGCTGCTGTAGCGGGCAAGAACCGCGCTACGGGCCACGTCCACGGACTCGGTCGGCCATTCCAGCCCTTGACTTAGCAGCCAGAACTCTCCGTAATTGATATTGAGCCCGTGGCCTGCAAAATAGATCAGTAACTGTTCAATACCAGCCATAGGGTCTAGCTGACGCTTGATCGCCTCTTGCACGGCTGACGCCGCCACCGACCCACTCTCGTCGGTAATGAGTACGACGCGGTCGGGGGCAAAGCCTTGGGCCAGCACCCACTCACGCATCCGCCTGGCGCCTCGCACGGCATCATTCAGCGTCGGCAAACCCTTCACTCGGTTTATCCCGATCAATACCGCAGCACGGTTCATCCCTCATTCCCTCATTACTGTCTGCCCCGTCTTTCAGCCCCTCACTCCCGCGAAGAGTGACGGCACTGCGAATAATAGAATTCTCGACAGTCTTTCTATTAGATCGTACCAGTTCTTTTTATCATTGCGCCCTGTCCACTTAGGAATGCGTAACTCGCATTTTACGAAATTCGGATGAATTGACTACAGGAGTTATTCGTCTTCGCATCCAGAACATGGAGAGCCCTACTAAGCTTTGATGCCAAGCAGGGGCTTGGCGCATGGTGACCTCTACAATTTGTTCTTTCCTTCCCCCATAACTTGGTCTATCGCCGATGCGATCTCTCCCCAGTCCCAGGCGATCGTGCGATTCCGCGCAAGCCCTTCAGGAAGATTGCTGGAGGAATCAGCGCCACCGACGTACACGCCAAAGACTGGAACATTCTGGTCTTTCGCCATCTTAATTTCCTTGGCAACGCCAGTTGCGCTTGTCATCGTTTTTCCTACCAAGACTATCAGCATATTGCATTTGTTGATCTTGTCCTTGATCAGCGCCTCCCACTCCGCCTGGGGAAGCGATGACTTAGAAGACCAATCCTGAACGGAGAACGGCGTGCGTGAATTCTTCGCCTGTCCAGCGAAGAGCATCTTTTCAGTGCTATTGTGATCGAAGTCAAAGCTGATAAATGCTCGTGGATCGGCCATGCGAAATTCTCCTTAGTAGCAATTCAGGTGTAAACGCAAACAAAGGATGGCTGGTGTCCGCGGGCGCGATTGCTCATTCCAACTTCAACCACAAACAGCCATCTCATAAAAACAGATAATAAACGAAGAACGTCCGCGCGTCTCCGCTTTGCGGACCACGCTATTTCAAATTCGCTATCCGCTCATCCCTGACCGGGTAATTTCCCTCAAAAGCGTTGTTGTGGATTCAGGCGAGCAGGGCATCAAGCACCTCGACCGGGCTTTTAAAGCAGAGCGTTTTTCTTGAGCGGGATTTTAACTGGACGACGACTTCGTCCAGATCTTGAGCCGGTTCCGTTTGGGAAGTATCGGCGTAGCTAGCCGTACATATTCTCATTGGCGTTACATTACCAAGGGCTGCTAGGATCACAAAAGTGCACGACTATGTGGATCGCCAGGGATTACCCACCCGCGCCCATCCGAAACACAGCGCACGCGCACAATGCAGAATTGCGGTAAGGCGGCGTATTGATGGGCATTGCAGGCAAGCCAGTGCGGTTGCGCAACCACGAGGCTATTCAAGCTGAAACGACGAACGGCCCATTCATGCAATCGCCCTTGCCGATCGCTGGCTTTGCCATCATCGAAGCTGCCGATATAGCCGAGGCTATAGCGATGGTGTCGCGGACGCCCTGCGCTGTTGCGCACGGCGTCGTTGGGGTACGGCCGCTGGAACAGCCTTCGAAAAATGGTGTCAGACTACAATTCTCTCGCCAGATTGCAGCCAAACACCATTTCTCCTACGCACAAAGGGGGTAAACCCATGCCAAAGTTCGTAACCATCGGATATGGCGACCAGGAGGGCTACGATCGTACGCCCGCGGCCATCCGAAACGCAGCGCATGTGCACGACGCAAACTTGCAGGCAGACGGCGTGTTGATGGGCATTGCAGGCAAACCAGTACAAGTTCGCAACCACGAAGCCGCACGGGTTGAAACGACAAACGGCCCATTCATGAAATCACCCTTAGCAGTAGCCGGCTTTGCCATCATCGAAGCCGCCGACATGGCCGAAGCTATAGCGATGGTGTCGAAAACACCCTGCGCGGTCGCGCACGGCGTCGTCGAGGTGTGGCCGCTGGAACAGCCGTAGCGACACCTCTCATCCGCACCGTAGGTTTACGTCTCGCAAGAACAAGGGAATAACAGCCCAGCGCCTATCCCCTACCCCGCATTCACAAATGCCGATGGCTGCAAACCATAGCCTGCCCGATCAGCCCCTCGATCAGCCTGGCCAGCCCCCTCGCGCTACCCTCATCCAGCCATTCCGTCCGAACCATCCGAAACCCCATCGCCAAGCTGTACTGCCAATCCAGCTCCAGTATCCGGTAATCGCGCCCATCCTCCGCGCAATGCCACTGCGCCGCCGGATCCTCATAAGCCGCCCCAATAAAATCAACATGCGAGTCAAACGGCGGCATGGATTCCAGCAGTTCATCTGACCCCGGCAAGCTAGGCTCGGACAGATTCTCCCCCACCGCCACATGCGGCTCAGGTCCGTCATAAGCCAGCAGCATCAACGGAAAATTCTTGGGGTCTGCATCATAGGAAGCCCGCGTATCGTCAGTCAGATAGGCACGAGCCGCCGGCCCCAGGCAGTACTGCGGGCTGTTCCAGTCGCTGCTCTCGTTATCCGCATACCGATCCCCCGGCGTAATGCCGTGCTCAGCCAGTAGCGCCAGAGCTTCTTCCATCGTGTCGTTGTGGCGTATCGGCATATCCGCCGGCAGATACCCCGCCCCCACGTACATGGCGATCACGTCTCCCGTGGTACACAGGCCTTCTTGATACTGGTACGAACCTTCATTCAAGCTGGCCAGATCGAAGCTAAGGTTCAACAGCGCGCGATACGGAATACCGTCGCCGCGCGGTTCCATGACATATCCGCCTTCCAGCAGTTTGGTTTCCAGCGCCCGCCAATCAGGCGGCGGCAAATGCATGTCGCGGGGGCACAGAAACTGGTGGTGTTCGGACATGGGCGGGACTCTCTCTGCTGAGGTGGCTGGGGCCGGCGAATTGTAAGCTGGCGCCCCGCGCATTTCCCCAAGGCAGAAGAATCAGGCGGCGCGAACGCTTAATCCACTTTCGCCCCCGACCGCTGCACCAACGGCACCCATTTGGCGATATCGGCCTGGATAAAAGCAGCCAGTCCGCTGGGTGGCCCGTCGTGGAAGATCTCATACCCCAAGCCCTGCAGCCGCTGGCGCTGTTCGGCGCTGTCCATGACTTTGCGCGCCGCGGCGTTGAGTTTCGCCACGACGTCCGGCGGTGTGCCGGCGGGGGCCATCAGACCTAGGTCGACGGTGATCACGTATCCCGGTACGCCCTCTTCCATCATGGTCGGCACGTCTGGCAGCAAGGGGGATCGGGCCTCGCCCGTGACCGCCAGGGCGCGCAACTTGCCTTCCTTGACCAGGCCGGACACGCTGGGCGTGTTGTAGAAGGCGAAGGCGACCTCATGCGCCATGACGGCGGCCACGCCTTGTGGCGCGCCACGGTAGGGGATGTGCGCGGCCTGGGTGCCGGTGATCGACAGCAGCAGTTCGGCCGAGAGGTGGTGCGTGGTGCCGTTGCCGCCGGACGAGTACATCAGTTTGCCCGGTTGGGCTTTCAAGGCCGAGACCAGTTCGGGCACGGAGCGGTATGGGCTGTCGGACGGCACGACCAGCACATTGGAGCCGCCGGCCAGATAGGCGACCGGCACGAAGTCCTTGGTCGGATCGTAGGACAGCTTCGAGAACAGTCCCAGGTTGATGGCCCAGGTATTGTTGGAGCCCAGTACCAGCGTATAGCCATCGGGCGAGGCCTTGGCTACGTAGCTCATGGCGATCTGGCCTCCGCCGCCGGGCTTGTTCTCGACGACGACTGTTTGCCCCAGTTGCTGGCTCAGGCCGGGTTGGATCGAACGCGCAAGGATATCGGCCGTGCTGCCCGCCGCCAGCGGCACGACCAGCGTGATGGGACGATCCGGAAACGGCGCCGCCTCGGCTGGCGTCGCGGCAAGCGACGCACAGGCCAGTACAGCCCCCAGTAGAACCCCTTGTAGTGTTTTCATGATGCCTCCGCGCTGGCGCGAGCAATGGAAACCATGCGGGCTTGCATGATGCCAAGCAGCGTATCGGAGCAGGCAACCCCGAAAAATAGGCGGGGTGCTATAGCGTCATGCCATCACGGCATGGCGGCGTCGCGGCGCAGCCGTTGGGAGACCGAGCGGACCACGGCGACGAAAGCCTGGGCCGCGGGAGACAAGGGGTAGTTGGCCAGGCGCGCGATGGAGATCGGCCATTCCAGCGCCGGATTGCGCAAGGCGATGCCCTTGATGCCGGCGGGCATCTGCCCGCGCGCGATCTGCGGCAGCATGGCCACGCCCATGCCGGCCTGTATCAGGCCGATGGCCGTGGACAGCAGGACGACGCGCTGTTCGACGCGCGGATAGATGTTCGCGGCGATCAAGCGGCGGCTGATGTTGAGCCAGGCGGGCGCTTCGGGGTTCAGCTGGATGCAGGGCAATTCGGCCAGCACCTTGGCGTCGACCTCGTCCAGCCTGGCCAGGGGGTGATCCATGCGCGCGAAGAGTGCGACGCCGCTGTCCGAAAGCTGTTCCACCATGATGCGGGAGTCGTCGTCCTGCATGACCGCGCCTAGGCCGACATCGGCCTCGTGCGAGAGCAGGCGCGTGCGGATCTGCTGCACCATGCAGTCGACCACGATCAGATCCAGCTGGGGGTGGCGCTGGCGGAACTCCATCAGGATGTGCGGCAACAAGGTGGCCGCGCTGACGTGGCCCACGGCGACCATGACTTTGCCGCGCTTCAGGTCGGAGTGTTCGCGGCATTCCTGGATGGAACTGTCGATGGCCAGGATGGCGCGCCGCGCCGCGTCGACCATGGCCTGGCCGTCGCGCGTCAAGGAGACCTCGCGGCCACGCACCACCAGCGGCTGGCCGACTTCGGCCTCCAAGCGGCGGATCAAGTGGCTGACCGAAGGTTGTGACAGGCCCAGGCGTTCGCCGGCGGCCGTGAAGCTGGCCGTTTCACCGATAGCGACCAGCGCGCGCAACTGGCGCAGGGAGACGGATTCGATCGGCTCGGTCATGTAGCGACGTCATGATGGAATAGTTTGCATACTATAGCTATATGGATGTGCGGTCCCTAAGATGGGATTTCCCTAACCCGTCTGGAACCGCAATGCCCCACTCTTCCTACGCCGCCGACCGCATGGGATCGGCCATCGTCGAACCTACCGGCCGCTTCGAAGCGGGCAGCTTCGCGTCGTTCACGCTGACGTACACCGCGGGCTATTTCGGGATCGACGACACCGGATCGATCAAGATCGTGCACCGCTTCGCCAGCGACATGGGCAAGCCGCAGTTCGATCAGCCGGACGGCTGGAACTACACCACGGTCGAGGCTTCCAACGGCGCGGTGTTGCAGGTCGAGTACGACGGCAAGCGCAATATCCGGCCCTGGGACAAGACGCTATTCATCCGGGTGGTGCGTGGCTACCTGGAGGAAGGCGATCGCATCGTGGTGCGCTTCGGCGATACGCGGCAGGGCTCGCCCGGCATGCGGGTGCAGACGTTCAGCGAGCCTACGTTCGAATTCAAGGTGCTGGTGGACGCCTTCGCCACCTATAACTACACCGAGCTTCAACACTCGCCGACTATCGCCGTGGTGGCCGGGCCGCCGGTCGCCTACAAGGCCATCCTGCCCAGCCAGGCGGTGGCGGGCGAGCCCTTCAGCCTGGGTTTCAAGGGCGAGGACAAATGGGGCAACCCCAGCGATCAGGTAGCCGGCGAGTTCACCCTGCGCAGCAGCCTGCCGCTGCGCGGCCTGCCCGCCACGTTCACTATGCGCAAGGGCGAGTTTGCAGCGCGGCTTGAGGGATTGGTGGCCGAAGCGCCCGGCGAACTACGCATCGAGGTGCTGCGCGGCGGCCTGCCCGTGGCGCAAAGCACGCCCTGCCGCATCGTCGCGGCCGGCGGCGGCACAGGCGGGCACTATTGGGCCGACCTGCACGGGCAGTCCGAGGAAACCATAGGCACCAATTCCGCCGAGGACCTGATCCTGTTCGCGCGCGACCGCGCCTTTCTGGACGTCATGAGCCACCAGGGCAATGACTTCCAGATCACCACGCCATTCTGGGAACAGTTGAACAAGCTGACCGCGCAATACAACCAGGACGGATCGTTCATCATCTTTCCCGGCTATGAATGGTCGGGCAACACCGGCTTGGGCGGCGACCGCAACGTGCTGTACTTGAAGGAAGGCCGCCCCATCCATCGTTCCTCGCACGCGCTGATCGACGACCTGTCGGACCTGGCGCTGGACGCCAACGATGCCGATGCGCTGTTTGACGCGTTGAAGGACGAGGATGTGGTGGTGTTCGCGCACATCGGCGGCCGCTACGCCGACATTACGCGGTCCCACGATGCGCGGCTGGAGCGTTCCATCGAGATCCACTCCGACTGGGGCACCTTCGAATGGCTGCTGGAAGATGCCTTCCGGCTGGGCTACCGCGTGGGCATCCTGGCCAATAGCGACGGGCACAAGGGCCGGCATGGCGCCAGCCATCCTGGCGCATCGATGTTTGGCGCGTATGGCGGCCTGAGCTGTCTGATTGCCGACCAGCTGACTCGCCAGTCGATCGCCGAGTGCCTGCGCCAGCGCCGCCACTACGCCACCACCGGATGCCGCGCCTACCTGGACGTGCAAGCGCATTTCGACAGGCCGGCGCAGCGCTATTCCGACGATCCCAAGCTGGGCGCCCCGGTCACGCGCGAGCCCGTCACACAGGCCGACATGGGCGCCATCCTGTCGTACGACGGCGACTCGCTGGAACTGTCCTTTGAAGTCCTGACCCATGGCGCCATCGAGCGCGTGGAAGTCCGCAACCGCATGGACGTGGTGCAGACGCTGTACCCCTACGACGAGGCTGCGCTGGGCAGCCGGATCCGCATCGTCTGGGAAGGATCCGAGTATCGCGGCCGCGGCCGCCAGACGGTCTGGGACGGTAGCGCCACCCTGGAGGGCAATACCTTCGTCGATCCGCTGCCCATCAATTTCTGGAACCTGGACAAGACCCTGGCGCAACCCCGACCCGACATGCTGAGCTGGCGCTCGCTGACCACCGGCGGCTACAGCGGCATCGACGTGCGGCTGAGCGATCCGCGCGCCGGCGTGCTGAAAATCGACACGCCCGTGGTGCGTACCGAGATCCCCGTCGACCAGATCGGATTGGAGCCGGTCGTCGTCGAAAACGGCGGCATCCGGCGCCGGCTTCAGGTCTATCGCCTGCCAGACGAGAACCCGGTGCAGCGGATGCAGGCCCGGGTGCGCGTGCCGCTGCACACAGACTCCGACAATGCCGTGTACCTGCGCATCACGACCGAGGACGGCTTCTTCATCTATTCCAGCCCGATCTATGTGGAACGGACCGGGTCCGGGCCGAAATAAGATGGCTGGCCGCTAGGCGCCAGCGGCATCGATCAATTCCGCCGAGGACTCCCGCAGGCACTCGGCGAACAGCTGCGTGGTGGATGTCGTGGTGTCTTCGCGCCAGTACAGGATGGCCTCGCCCAAGGGGCCCAGCGGCGGCAGCGGCAGCATCCGCATGGTGCCGCGCTGCACGTAGCGGCGCGCGAGCGACAGCGGCAGGATCGAGACGTATCCCCCGTCGCGCAGCAAGGACAGGTTCAGCGCCAAGGAACTGGACTCGATGGTCGGACGCAACAGGGTCACGCCATGTTCGGCCAGGATCTCGACCATGGTCGCAAAAGCGGGCGAGCCCTGCATGGGCGTGATCCAGCGCACGTCCTGCAGGTCGTCCCAGGCCACAGGAGTGTCGGGGCCACCCAATGGGTGGCGCGTGCCCACCACGAATACGAAGGGCTCGTGATGCAAGGACTCGTGGCGCATCACCGGCAGATACCCGGCCACGCGGTTGCGGCCCAAGGCGAGGTCGAGGTTGCCTTCGTCCATCATCTTGAGCAGGCGATCGAGCGTGGCTTCGACGAACGAGAACGAGGCGTTCGGCGCGCGCCGCGTGAACAGTTCGACGGCATGCGCGATCAAAGGTTGGGGAATCGTCACCACGGCGCCGAATCTGACGTGGCCTGCCGTGCCAGAGGCCAGCGCCTTGACGTCGCGCCGCGCCAGTTCGATCTGGCGCAGGATCTCGCGCCCGCGTTCGACCAGCACGCGGCCTATGCGCGTCAATTCGATGGCGTTGCCTACGCGGCGCACGACCGGCGTGGCCAGCGCCTCCTCGATCTCCGCGATCTGCTTGGAGATGGCAGGCTGCGTGACGTGGAACGCGGCGGCCACCCGCGTCACCTGGCGCAGCTCGCCCAGCGCCACCAGGATGCGCAGATGCCCAAGCTTCAGGCCGCTGCGGAAGAAACGTTCTATCGAGTTGTCGGACGGCGTGCTGGCGGACATGTCGGGAGTGGAAAGACGACGGTATCGGTCGCCATCGGGCAATGGCGCAAGCTGCCAATCATAACCAAACGGTAATGCCGAATGCGGAAAGTGTGATTTGCCGCCGGGTCCGGGCAGCCCGTACCCTTCGAACGGACAGCACTGTAGCGCAGACCTTTCGTGAAGCATCGACGATCAACCGGGAACAATGATTGATCCCACGTCGATGCCACATCGCATAACCGAACTCGCAGACTGCCGAATAACTCGATGTGCCCCATGGCACACACCCACGGAGACAACACTCATGAGCACGTCCCTATCCGGCGGCGCGCCGGCCTATGCCGGCGCCCAGGCCACGCGGAATCCTGCGCAGCTAGACGCGCTGTACCGCAAGCTGGCCTGGCGCATCATGCCATTCCTGTTCCTGTCGTTCATCGTCGCGTACATCGACCGCGTGAACGTGAGCTTCGCCAAGCTGCAAATGCTGGCCGACCTGTCGATGTCGGAAACGGTCTATGGCTTGGGGGCCGGCATTTTCTTTCTGGGCTACTTCATCTTCGAGGTGCCCAGCAATCTGATCCTGCATCGCGTGGGCGCGCGCATCTGGATCGCGCGCATCATGGTCACGTGGTCGATCATTTCGTCGCTGACGATGTTCGCGCAGGGACCGCTGTCGTTCTATTTGCTGCGTTTCCTGCTGGGGGTGGCGGAAGCCGGCTTCTTCCCGGGCATCGTGCTGTATCTGTCGACCTGGTTCCCGTCGAGCCGTCGCTCGCAGATCATCGCCCTGTTCATGGTGGCCATCCCGGTGTCGGGCGCCATCGGCGGCCCGCTGTCCGGCTGGATCATGGAGCGGTTCGGTGGCATGCATGACCTCGCCGGCTGGCAGTGGCTGTTCCTGGTCGAAGGTATCGGGTCGCTGCTGGTCGGGATTGCCGCCTTCTTCATGCTGCAGGACCGGATCGAGACGGTGAAGTGGCTGAACGCGGACGAGAAGCGCCTGCTGGCGCAGGATCTGGCCGCCGACGACAGCACCCGGGCCCGCCATAGCGTGCGGCAGGTGTTCGGCGACCGCAAAGTGTGGCTGCTCGGCCTGCTCTATTTCTGCATCGCCATGGGCAACTATGGCCTGGTGTTCTGGCTGCCGACGATGATAAGGGCCGCGGGCGTGGCCAACCTGGGCAATATCGGCCTGCTGTCGGCGGTGCCTTCGCTGGTCAGCGCGGTGGCGATGATACTGATTGCGCGCCATGCGGACCGCACTAACGAACGCCGTATCCACGTTGCCGTGTGCTGTGTGCTTGGCGCCGTCGGCATGCTGGTTTCGGTGCTGCTTGCCGAGCACCTGTGGTGGTCGATGGCCGCCCTCATCGTCGCCGCCATCGGCATCAACTCGATCGCGCCTGTCTTCTGGGGCATCCCCACGGCGATGTTGAGCGGCGCGGGCGCCGCGGCTGCCATCGCGCTGATCAATTCGGTCGGCAACCTGGCTGGCTTCGTGAGCCCGTATGTCATCGGCTTTCTCAAGGACGCCACGGGGCAGCTGCTTCCCGGCATGATCCTGCTGGCCTGCGCGCTGGTCGGCGGCGCCTTCATCGCGCTGTCGCTGCGCACGAAGCGGGGTCAGGCATGAGCGCACCCGTCTGTCTGGTGACCGGCGCGGCCAGCGGCATCGGAGCCGCCACGGCCCTGCGCTTTGCGCGTGAAGGCTGGGCCGTGGCCATCAACAATTTCGACGACGGCACCCGGGCGGCGGCCGAAGCGGTGGCCGCGCAGTGCGGCGAGGCCGGCGCCCAGGCCATCGTCGTGGATGCCGACGTGGGCGACGACGCGGCTTGCCGCCGCATGATCGATGCCATCGCGGCACGGTGGGGACGGCTGGACGCAGTCGTGAACAGCGCGGGCACGACCCGCGTGATTCCGCACGGCGACCTGGAAGCGGTCGACGCCAGCGAGTTCGAACGCGTCTATCGCGTGAACCTCATCGGCATGTTCCAGATGACGCGCGCCGCGGCTCCCCTGTTGCGCGAGCGTCCGGCAGGCGCGGCGTCGGGCTGCGTCATCAATATTTCTTCGCTGGCGTCCCTGAATGGCACGGGATCGTCCATCGCCTATGCGGCATCCAAGGGCGCGGTCAATTCGCTGACGCTGTCGCTCGCGCGCAGTCTCGCCCCGCAGGTCCGCGTGAATGCCATCGCCCCGGGCATGGTCGACGACGGCCTGCTGCGGCGCGTGCTCGGCGACGAGGCCTACGCCCGCGTGGTCGACGGCATGCGCGAGAACGCGCCGCTCAAGCGGGTGTCGCAGCCGTCGGAAGTCGCGGAACTGGCCTGGTTCATCGCCGCCCGCGCCCCGGCGATGACCGGCCAGGTGCTGGCCATCGAAAACGGCTTGATGCTCAACACCTGAGCCTCCCCCGATACTGATACTAGGAACATCATCCATGAAAGATCTGCACAAACACCGCTCGCGCACGGTCACCGAGGGCGTGACGCGCGCGCCGCACCGCGCTTTCCTGCGCGCCACGGGCCTGGACGACGAGGCCATCGACAAGCCGTTCGTCGCCATCGTCGACACGTACGGCGAGAACACGCCCTGTTCCATGTCGCTGAACCAGATTTCGGACAACGTGCGTCTCGGAATCGCGGCGGGCGGCGGCGTGCCGATACGCGGCTCGGCGATCTCGGTCTCCGACGGAACGTCGATGAATCATTCTGGCATGCGGTTCTCGCTGGTCTCGCGCGAGACGATTGCCGACAGCGTCGAGCTGTTCGTGCGCGCCCATTGCTACGACGCGCTGGTCGGCGTGGCCGGTTGCGACAAGACCCTGCCCGGCATCCTGATGGGCATGGTGCGCGTGAACGTCCCCGGCGTGTTCCTTTTTGGCGGCGCGATGTTGCCGGGCGTGGCCCCGGACGGATCGCAGGCCACGATCCTGACTGCCATCGAGGCCGTGGGCGCGGCGCAGCGGGGCGATATGTCGGCCGAAACGCTGCGCGGCATAGAAAAGCGTTGCACGCCGACCGCTGGATCCTGCCCGGGGCAATTCACGGCCAACACCATGGCGATGGTCGCTGAAGTGCTGGGGCTGGCTCCGCTAGGCTCGGCGATGGTGCCAGCCGTCTACAGCGAACGCATCGCGATTGCCCGCCGCGCCGGTGAAAACGTCATGCGCGCACTGCGCAACGGCGGGCCGCTGCCGCGTGACCTGGTTACCCGCAAGAGCCTGGAGAACGCCTGCGCGGCCGTCGCCGCCACCGGCGGTTCGACCAATGCCATGCTGCACATCCCGGCCATCGCCCACGAGGCAGGCATCACATTCACGCTCGATGACGTCTCCGAAGTGCTGGCGCGCACACCGCTGATTGGCGACATGCAGCCGGGCGGGCGCTATCTTGCCGTGGACCTGCATCATGTCGGCGGCGTGCCGGCGGTGCTGAACGCCCTGCTCGCGGGCGGGCATATACACGGCGACACGCTCACGCAAAGCGGGGAAACGCTGGAAACGGCGCTGCGCGCCTTCCCCGGCCCGGACGGCCGCGTGGTCAAGCCGCATGACGAACCGCTCTCGCCCAACGCAGGGCTGGTGGTCCTGCGCGGCAATCTGGCCCCGGACGGCGCCGCGCTGAAGACCGCCGGCCTCAAGCAGTTGGTGTTCTCGGGCTCGGCGCGAGTATTCGAAACGGAAGAAGACTGCATGGCGGTGGTCGCGGCCGGCGCCTATCGGGAAGGCGATGTCCTCGTAATACGCAACGAAGGCCCCAAGGGCGGCCCGGGCATGCGCGAAATGCTGAGCGTCACTGCGGCGATCTATGGGCAAGGCATGGGTGAAAAGGTCGCGCTGCTGACCGATGGCCGGTTCTCGGGCGCGACGCGCGGCATGTGCATCGGCTATGTCGGCCCCGAAGCGGCGGCAGGCGGACCGATACGTTTGCTGCGCGACGGCGACCGTATACATATCGATGCGATCAAGGGGAGTCTGGACGTCGAACTGTCGGACGAGGAACTTGCGGAGCGGGCGAAGGCCAGCCAGCCTTTCGTGCGCGGCAGGCTGGGCGGCGTGCTTGAGAAGTATGAAGCGCTGGTGCGCCCGGCAAAGCTGGGCGCGGTGACCCATTCCGGGGCGGTGACGTGGCCTTATGAAGCTTCTCTTGGGGAAACGCCAGCTCAAGGAGGCCAACAATGACGAAGACGCCGCGCGTCGGCTTTTGCGGCATCGGCCGCATGGGTGAACCCATGACCCGGCGGCTGTTGGCCGCCGGGTATGAGGTCGCTGTCTGGAACCGCTCCAGCGCGAAGCTCGGCTCCCTGCTCGATGCCGAGGCTATGGCAAGGGCCACGCCTCAAGCGCTGGGCGCAAGCGTGGAAATCGCCCTGCTTTGCCTGGGGGACGGCAAAGCCGTGGAGGATGTGGTGTTTGGCGAACACGGGCTGGCGCACGCCGCCACGCCGCCCCCTTGCCTCATCGACCATTCGACCTTGTCACCCGCGCTTACGCGCGCCCTGGCCCAGCGCTGGACAGCGGAAACCGGCGGCGTGTGGATCGATGCGCCGGTCTCGGGCGGCACGGACGGTGCGGCTAACGGCAAGCTGGCCATCATGGCGGGCGGACCGGCGGACACGATCGAAGCCGTGACGCCCTTGCTGCGCGCGTACGCCTCACGCGTCACGCGCATGGGCGACGTCGGCGCGGGCCAGACCACCAAGCTGGCCAATCAAGCCATCGTCGCGACCACGCTCGCCGGTTTGGCCGAAGCCTTCGTGCTGGCCAAGCGCAGCGGCATCGATACCGCCGCCCTGCCGTCGGCCCTGCAAGGCGGCTGGGCCGATTCCGTGCTGCTGCAAACCTTATGGCAGCGCATGGTGGCCCCGCCCGAGCATGCTACTGGTACGGTGCGCGTGTTGCTCAAGGATCTAGACGCGATTGCCGAACTGGCCGAAGCGAGCGCCACAGTCCAACGCGTGCTGCCGGAAGTTCGTCGGTTGCTGCAGGATGCCTTGCGGCGCGGCATGGGAGATTGGGATCTGTCTCAAGTCTTCCGGATCGGCGAGGCGGAAAGTCAGGCCGGCGCGTAACGGACTGCGCAATGGGGAGCGCCAGGCGCCCCCCTCCGCCGTCAACCCAACGGCAACTCCAACACCTGCTTCGTCGTCATGATGTCCCCGAAGGTGTCATCGATGCTCGCCAGCGCGGCGCGATGGAGCATTGCATGCGGCAGCGCGGACTGTTGCCCCGCGCCAGTATCCAGGTCGCGCGTGGCGCAGGCATCAGCCGCCACAATCACCTGATAGCCCAGCGGCACCGCGTCCCGCGCCGCGCCGGCAACGCAGGCGTGGGTCATCAGGCCGGTGATCAGCAGCGTGCGTACGCCTGCTGCCTTGAGGCGCTGGTCGATGTCGGTGCTGGGAAACACGCTGACGGTGGACTTGCGCAGCACCGTATGGCCCGGCGCGGGGCTCAGATCGGGATGGAATTCAATGCCGGCGCTACCGTCAGCGAAGACGGGACTGCCGGCCGGGGTGGCGTGCTGGATGTGGAAGACCGGGATGCCGTGCCGATCGGCGTGGGCGACGAGCTTGGCGGCGTTGCGCAGGGCCGCGGGGCCTTCGGGAATGGGCAGCCTGCCGCTGAAGTATTCATTCTGGAAGTCGATCACCAGCAAGGCGGTGCTGGTCGGGTCGATAGACTGCGGGGCGGTGGCGCCGGCGATGGCGCGGATGGTCGGGTGGTTCATCGTAGGTCCTTGATCTGTAGGCGTTTAGTGTGCAGTTCACGCATGAGGGCGAACAGCATCAAGGATCCGCCATCGGCCCAGCACCGGAAAGTGGCCCGAATACCAATAAATGATAGGATCGGGCCAAATCCGCATTTTTTGCCTCAAGCGCCATGCACACCATCGCCGTCGTCGCCTTCGCGGGCATCAGTTCCTTCCACCTGTCCGTGCCCTGCATGGTGTTCGGCGACGACCTGGCCCGGCTGGGCGCGCCGCGCTATCGCCTGCTGGTCTGCGGCGAAGCAATCGGGCCGGTCGCGACCATGTCGGGTTTCGATATCCACGTGCCGCACGACTATTCGGCTCTGGCCGAGGCCGACACGGTGATCGTGCCAGCCTGGCGCGATCCGGACGAGCGCCCGCCCGAGACCATGCTGCAAGCCTTGCGCGACGCGCATGCGCGCGGCGCGCGGGTCATCGGCCTGTGCCTGGGCGCCTTTGTGTTGGCCGAGGCCGGTCTGCTGGACGGCCGACCGGCTTCGACGCACTGGGTATGGAGCGACGACTTCGCCCGCAAGTATCCGCAGATCCGGCTCGACCGCAAGGCTTTGTACGTGGACGACGGCGATATCCTGACCTCGGCCGGCACTGCCGCTGCCATCGATTGCTGCCTGCACCTGCTGCGCTGCGACCATGGCGCGGAGCTGGCGAACCGGGTGGCCCGCCGCATGGTGATAGCGCCGCATCGCGATGGCGGGCAAGCGCAGTACATCGAACGGCCGCTCACGCGGGAGGACGGCGGCGACCCGATAAGCGTCGCGATGGAATGGGCCATCGAGCATTTGCAGGAGCCGCTGGGGCTGGACCGCCTGGCCAGCGAGGCCGGGCTCAGCCGCCGCAATTTCACGCGCCGTTTCAAGCTGAAGACGGGCACGACGGTGACACAATGGGTGCTGAACCACAGGCTGGCCGCGGCGCAGCGACTGCTGGAGACGGGCGGATTGTCGGTTGACCGGGTGGCCGAGGCGACGGGGTTCGGGTCGACGGTGTCACTGCGACAGCATTTCACGGCGGCGTTTTCGGTGTCGCCTGCGGGGTATCGGAAGCAGTTCCGGCAGCGGTGATGGCGGCAGCCCCTCTGCCACGCACCGGATAGCGCCGGCCTATCGGAATGACCGCCGTCGAACAGAAAAAGATCTTCCAATAGTTGCCTAAAGCAAATAATAATTTGCCTTAAGCAAGAAATTGGACCTCCCCCATGACCAAGCAATCGCTCTACGACCGCGCCGAAGCGGTCCGCTATTTCAACCGTTTCTACACGCGCCAGATCGGTGTCCTGCACGAACACCTGCTGGCCAGCGAGTTCTCGCTGACCGAAGTCCGCATTCTCTACGAGCTGGCCCACCGCCCCGCACTCAGCACCTCGGACCTGTGCCGGGAACTGAACCTGGACGCGGGATATGTCAGCCGGGTGATCTCGGGGTTCGAGAAGAAGGGTTTGATTGCCAAGACGCGCTCGGCGGCAGACGCCCGCGTGGGTCTGCTGGAACTTACGGACGCGGGCCGGGCGTCGTTTGCGCCGCTCAACGAGGCTTCCCGCAACGAGATCATCGCCATGCTCAAGCAGCTATCGGAGCCGGCGCAAGGGCAGCTGGTCCATGCCATGAACGAAATCCAGAACCTGCTCGGCGATAAAGCCCCCCTGCCCTATGTGCTGCGCGATCCGCGGCCGGGCGACATGGGGCTGGTGGTGGCGAACCAGGCCATGGTCTATGCCCAGGAGTTCGGCTGGAACTCGGAGTACGAGGCATTGGTGGCCGAGATCGTGGCGAAGTTCATCCGGGAGTTCGACCGCGATAGCGAGCGCTGCTGGATCGCGGAGAAGGACGGGAAGATGGTGGGCTCGGTCTTCGTGGTGCGGCAGGACGAAACCACGGCGAAGCTGCGCCTGCTGTACGTGGACGGCTCCGCGCGCGGGCTGGGCATGGGCCACAGGCTGGTGGACGAGTGCCTGCGGTTTGCGCGGCAGGCGGGCTATAAGCGCATGGTGTTGTGGACCAATAGCGTGCTGACCGATGCGCGCCGGATCTATGAGAAGGCGGGTTTCGAGCTGATCGAGGAAGAACAGCACCACAGCTTCGGCAAGGATCTGGTGGGGCAGTATTGGGCGCGAGATCTGTAGGCAACGCCATGCATCCCTGCCGTCAGATGAAATCCGTATTTGCGGACAGGCGCGGCTCAGATGAGTGAACGCGCCCAAGCTGTTGCTGCTGCCGCCGTCACAGGCGCATTGGTGGGGGCCGCGATGGTGTCCACTCGCGCGGTGTCGAACGACGTCTCGCCGGAGACGCTGGCCTTCCTGCGTTATGCCATAGGAGCGGTCGTGCTTGCCGCGCCCATGCTGCGGCGATGGTCGGTGCGGTTTACGGCCAAGGATTTCTGTGCCGTCGCGGGCCTGGGCATTCTGCAATTCGCGATGCTCATACTGCTGTTGAACTATGCACTGGCCCGGCTGCCGGCCGCCACTTGCGCCCTGGTGTTCTCCACGCTGCCGCTGGTGACCCTGTGCCTCGCGATCGCCACGGGACGCGAACGATTCAGTTGGGCCCGCTTGATAGGCGCGGTCGTGGCGGTCTCGGGGATTGCCCTGTTGCTGCAGCCCACTGCTGCTGCGGTTGGCGGCGCTTCCAATGGCTGGGCTTGGGCCGCCTTGCTGGGCGCGACGTTCATCGGCGCGGCTTGCAGTCTTTTATATCGTCCCTACCTGCAGCGTTATCCGTCGATGTATATCAGCGTGGTGGCGATGTTTGTCTCTGTTTTGTTCCTGGCAGGCGTCTGCCTGACGCGAGGCGCACCGCTATTGCCCAGCCTGTCGGGCTTTCAATGGGCGAATGTGGTCTTCATCGGGCTTTCCAGCGCGGTGGGCTATTTCTGCCTGCTGTGGGCGCTGACTCGATTGGAAGCGAGCCGGGTAATGTCGTTCCAGGCGCTGGCGCCGATCACGGCGGTATTGATCGAGTTGCTGAGCGCCTCGTATCCGCTGACCTGGCGCCTGACGGGGGCATTTGTCCTGGTGCTTTCCGGCGTCTGGTTTGGCACGCATGAACGGCGTGCGGCTGCACGCGCGACCGCAACATAGTTAGCCGCCGGGTCGCTGACTTCTCAGGTTTCCGGATCCATGCGCTCGCGCGTTTTCTGATCCAGGACACTGCGCACCAATGCAAACAAGGGGTCCGCGTCGGTGTGCTTCTGGCCATAGGTCAGGTTGAACCCATAATCAAAATCCGGCGGATTCTGGCCTTGTGTGTGCTGGAGGATGGTTTCCAGCTTATCCAGGGCCTTGACGGCCTTGGCCTCCGGCGTGGCGGCATCCTCATATTCTTGCCAAAGCGCCATGATGCCGGCTCGCTGTGTCTCGTCCAGGGAGCGGGTCAGATGCAGCAGGTCGGTTTTCTCCTGCTCGCTCTTGTCCGGATGCTGGTGTTTCTCGATGGCCGGAACATCGCCATGTATGGCCTCGCCCAGATCATGGAGCACGCACAGCTTCAAGACCTTGAGCATGTCCAGGCCAGCCAGTTCGTCTTCGAAGGCCATGGCCATCAGGCACAGGCGCCAGCTGTGTTCGGCCGTACTTTCCGGGCGGCCGGTGGATGTGAATCCGCTACGCAGCACGCTTTTGAGTTTTTCGGCTTCCTGCAGAAAGGCCAGCCGGCCTTTGATGTTCTCGATATTCACGCTCAGTCTCAGCCCATTGCAGCGCGGCCATAAGCCGCGCCCGTCATCACAAGGTCGGCTGCGGAATGGGGATATCCTTCGATATCAGGTCCCCGCCATTGATCCTCGTGTCGCAGCCGGAGCTCAGGCCCCACTTGGTGACATTGCCATCGTCAATCCTGAATTTCTCCGTGCATCGGTAGATGGTGTTGTTGATGATGCCACGGACGTATTCGTACGAAATGATCTTGCCGCCGCTGGACAAGGTATAGCTGTTGGTGGGCGGCCCCCATTTGGAAACCAGCTTTTCTTCGCTCTCGCCGACCCACGATTGCATCATGTCAGCCCGGGTTTCCTGGCGTTCATTATTGATCATGTTGCTTATCGGGGAACCCGCGCACCCGGCAAGCAGTTGAGTCGCAAGAACCGTCAAGACTAGCTTCTTCATTTTATTGTTTTCCCCTGGGATCGGCCTGGCATGGCCGTGGATTACAAAGACAGCAGTTCGCAGCGCGACCTAGCGGCAAGATTCCTTCGGCAGATCAAACCCGATCTTGACGCTGGTCGCGGTCACGTTCTTGAAAGCGGCCGCCGCCACATTGTTGTAGCGGGCGTCGCAATTGAATTTGTTGTTAAGCAGGTAATCCTTGCCTTCCGCCTTTTCCATCTGCGTGGCCCATTTATCGGCCGCGTCCAGCGCGTCGCCTCCGGCCTGCACGAAACCCAGCATGACTTCCATGCCGCCCGCCGCACGGGGCGCGGTCCAGCTTGCGTAGACCCACGGGTCGGCGGCATTGCCGCAGTCCGTCAGGCAATCGGCCGTGTACGTCAGGCCCGAGTCGAAGGCGGCGGGGATGATTTTCTGCCCAGGCTTGGGCGCATACTCGCCAATGAAACTGGCGAGGTCGGGCTGGCAGGTTTCGGAAGGCTCCATGCTCAGCGCCGATACCTTGCCCGACTTGATCGTCGCGGTGATCAGGCAACCCTGTACGTCGAACACGCGATCGTCGCCATAGGATTCCTGCGGCGCGCCGGCTATCGTTTCGAAATGCGCCTGGCTCTTGCCCAGCATTTTTCCGTTGAAGACTTCCTGCACCGTGGCGGCCTGCGCGACACTGGCGCCCGCCATCAGCAACCCCAAGGTCAAAACTCTGAAACGCATACTGGGTAAGGCTCCGTGGAGAATGGGTCGCGCGGCTGGCGCAGCCGCGCGCAAACGGAGCGTATTCAACCATAGATGCCATTGCGCGGATGGCAAAAAAATCAGCTATCCCCGGCCATAAGCCGCGGATTTTCCGCATGCCCTCGAAGCCGCCGATTCAAGCGGTAACAACTGCGCCGACGGCGCAACAAATTATCACGTTTACGACATCGCCCTGGCAACGCGTGGATAACCGGCGGCCTATTGCTGCTTGGGCGCGAATGTCACCTGAACGGGCGAGTTCTGTTTGAACGTCCGGGCCCAGGGGCCATTCTTCGGCTCGAACGCAGGATGCCAGGCCCGGAGTTCCGTATCGGAAAGCCATTCAAGTTGCAGTTGCTCGTCAGGCGTATACGATCGGAACTGCGTCAGGGCCACGATGAACGCATTGCACTTTTCCGACACGCCCGCTTCAACTACGGAAACCTGGGTCTGCTCGTCCCAGGTCAGCGACCCGCGCTGCGGGCATTTGCGGACCTCAACGTGATACTTCCCGTCAGGCGAAGGCAGATCGGCGATGATTTTGTCGGGACCACAAGCCGTCAGCAGCATGGACGACAGCAATACCAGCGGAATGCTTTTTTTCATTGAAAAGCCTTCTGACCATGTAGGAGGTCGATCCGTGAAAACCTGGGCATGATACCTTGCGGCGCTTGTGTCATTGAGGATTGCCAGCATTTGCGAAGAGCGCGCTACCGCCGCGCTTTCCGCCTGCCGACTTGTCTTGACCCACATCAATTGATTGCGGCACTACAGTTGGCCTGCGGACCGCTCCGGTTTAGCCTGAGGAATCACCTACCGCCCCAAGGAGACTCTGATGCCCGCTCTCATGAAAGCTGCAATCTTCGTCGCGCCTGGCCGGATCGAGCTGACCGACAAGCCCATCCCGGACGTCGGCCCCAATGACGCGCTGATCCGCATCACCACCACCACCATCTGCGGCACGGACGTGCACATCTTGAAAGGCGAGTACCCCGTCGCCCAGGGGCTCACCGTTGGCCACGAACCAGTGGGCGTGATCGAGAAACTGGGTAGCGCCGTGATCGGGTACCAGGAGGGCCAGCGCGTCATCGCCGGCGCCATCTGCCCGAGCTTCACCTCGTATCCCAGCCAGGATGGATTCCCCAGCCAGGACGGCGCTTATCTAATCCCCAGCGGGCGCTGCGGCTGCCACGGCTACAAGGCCACGGCGGGCTGGCGCTTCGGCAATCTGATCGACGGCACGCAGGCCGAGTACGTGCTGGTGCCCGACGCGCAGGCCAATCTCGCGCCCATTCCGGACGGGCTGACCGATGAACAGGTTCTGATGTGCCCGGACATCATGTCCACGGGATTCAAGGGCGCGGAGAACGCCAACATCAAGATCGGCGACACGGTGGCCGTGTTCGCGCAAGGACCTATCGGCTTATGCGCCACGGCGGGCGCCAAGTTGCGCGGCGCCACCACCATCATTGCCATCGACGGCAACGACCACCGCCTGGACATCGCCCGCAAGATGGGCGCGGACGTGACGCTGAACTTCAAGAACTGCGACGTCGTGGCCGAGATATTGAAGCTCACGGGCGGGCGCGGCGTGGATTCGTCGATCGAGGCGCTGGGCACTCAGGGCACGTTCGAATCAGCCCTGCGCATCCTCAAACCGGGCGGCACGCTGTCCAGCCTGGGGGTGTATTCCTCCGACCTGCGCATTCCCATGGATGCGTTTGCCGCGGGCCTGGGCGATCACCAGATCAACACCGCGCTGTGCCCGGGCGGCAAGGAACGCATGCGCCGCCTGATGAATGTGATCGAATCGGGCCGTGTGGATCTGGGTCTGCTCGTCACGCACCAGTACAAGCTGGATGACATCGTCGCGGCATACGAACTGTTCGCCAACCAGCGCGATGGCGTGCTGAAAGTCGCTATCAAGCCTCATTGACCGCCGCTCCCCGTGCGGCGACGCTGATCGCACGGGGGAATACGGCATGGCCAAGATCATCGAATCTGGCCATGCTCCGGCCGGCCAAGGGCAATAGTGCGGCGGAGACATCGCAAAAAACACATTTAGACATATTTATTTATTTTTTATCGCTTTTATTCCTTGGCCTGACTTCCAAGTAAGGCATCATTTGCCCCGCCCCGCCCGCGGGCAGATTCCCGTTCCTCCCCCCTCAGGTGCCTCCTTGCAATCCCTAACCGCCATCCGCCGCGACGTCCGCGCCCTGGTTCAATCCCGCGCCTACGCGCAGCTCGACGCCTATTACGCCGACCTGGAACAGCAAGACTGGGCAAATACGGAAGACCCTGGCGCGCCCTATTTCGAGGCGGCCAATTCCGGCACCCTGTTCGACTATTCGACGGTGCCGTACCAGGACGCCTCGGATTTTCTGCAAGCCTGGATCGCCGCCTGCCCGGACTCGTATCACGCGCAGCTGGTGATGGGTAATTTCTGCTACGGCCGCGCGGCCGACATACGCGGTTATGGCTGGGCGGACAGCGTGACCCAGGACCGCTGGCTGGGCGCAGCGCTAGCTTGCGAGCGTTCAGCCGCTGCCTTGCTGCAAGCGATGGCGCTTTCCGCGCGACCGATTGCGGCCTGCGTGACCATGATGCAGCTGGCCGCGCATTTCAAGGAACCGTACTGGCTGCGCGCGCTGTACGCGGGCAATCCGCCCGAGACCTTGACGCATGACGATATCGAGGAAGAAGGCCTGATGGATGCAGCGCTGGCGCATCTGGCGTCAGTGGGCGTGCCGCGTCTCGCGCAGGCGCCGCAAGCCTTGCCGGCTTGGCTGGCGCCGCGCGCCGAGCATGAAATGGAACAGGCCAAGGACTATTGGCTGCTACGCGCCCTGGAGCTGCGGCCCGGGCATCTGGGCGCGCTGACGGCTTATGCGCAATACCTGCAGCCGCGTTGGGGCGGCAGCTATGAGGATATCGACGGCATGGCGGGCGGCCCGCTGTGCGCGGCGCTGACCGAACCGCAGCGCAATGCGATCCGCTGGATCGGCATTCATGACTCGCTGGACAGTTATCCGGAGCCGGACGACGTCGAGGCCGTGGAAGAGTACCGCCGCATTTTCGAGTCGTTCCTGGCGCGCGAGCTGCGGCCAACGGAGCGCGGCATGGCGCTGGGCTATTACGCGCAATTCGCCAGCTATTCGCTACAGGACCAGGCGCGCGCCCGCGCACTGCATGGCCAAAGCGTGGCGGCGTTTGGACCGAACGAGTATTTCGCCCAGGTGGACGGGCCGTTCCGCAGCTTCGCGCACGTGAGCATCATCCATCATCAGCCGGACGAGGATGGCGCGTTCAAGCGCGTGCTGGAACGCATGTGCGGCTGGGACCAGGTGGCCACCGCGCAGGCGCTGACTGCGGTGGCGCATCAGTTCGGCCGCTGGGGCTTTGCGCAGGATCCGGTGCGGGCGCAGCAGTTGCTGGACCGCGCGGCGGAGCTGGCGGCAGACCAGATGGACGACGATTTCAACGTGCTGGCGGCGGCCGCGATGTTGTGGGACGGCGGCGACCATGAGCAAGGCTATTTCCTGACACGCCAATTGGCGGACCGGCGCGTGCCGGACGCGGCCAGCAGCATGTATGACATCCACCGCGGCTTCCGCGACAACACGCCCGACAGCTACCTGGACGACGCCGTGCGCGACCAGTGGCTGCAGCGCGCCGTGGACGACGGCTCACCGCTGGCCATGTACAACATGGCCCATCGCAATATCTTCGACGGCGGGATGGACTTCTCGCGCCGCGAGAACCTGGACAAGGTGCTTGGGCTGCTGCAAGGCGCCCGCGAGGAGCCGCGCGCGGAAGCGCTGGCGCGCCTGCGCATCGGCGTGCTGCTGCGCGACCATGGCACCGGACAGGAACAGCAGGAAGGCGTGCGCGCCTATCTGCGTCCGTTGGTGGAGGAAGACGACGACTGGCGCGCCGGCCGCGCCAGCGCCGAGATCGCGCTGGCCTATACGCATGGCCGCGGCGCCAAGAAGAACCGCTTTGCCGCGATCGAATGGGCCCAGCACGCCTGCCGCCTACAGCCGGACGACGAGGACATTGAAGAAATCCAGGCGCAGGTGATGAACTCGCATAGCCTGGTCAAGACCATAGGCACGGTGTTCGGCGCCTATCTGGGCCGCGGCGGCGTTTCGGCCGAAGACCTGCCGCCCAAGCCGGCCGCACAGTAAGCACATGGCGCGCCGCGGGCTGTCTGGATTGAAGCTGTCGGCCCGGCTGCTGCTGGGCGATGCTGCACTGCTAAGTGCGGGCGTGGCGCTATGCACCGCGCCCGCTTGGCTGTATGCGGCGCTGCCGGGTGTGCTGGGCGTTGCAGCAGGAGCTCTCGCCCTGCCGCTGCCTTTCGCGGGCTGGGCAATGCTGCGGCTGCCATTCGCGGCGCGGCCGCCAGCCGCGGAGGATGGCATCCGCCTGCGGGCCGAAGACGCCCCCGCGCTGTTCCGCGAGATCGAGCAGGTGCGCGCGCGCCTGGGCGCGCCGGCGCTGGACGCGGTCTATCTGAACAGCGAGTTCAACGCCAGCATCCGGCAGCACCGGCAGCTGCTGGGCCGCACGCGCAACGTGCTGTGGCTGGGGCAGCCGCTGCTGGAGATGCTGTCGGCCGATGCTTGCCGCGCCATCCTGGCGCACGAATGCGCGCACATCGCCGGCAGCCATGGGCGCTACGCCAGCCGGGTGTATTTCGCACGGCTGCAATGGCAGGAGGCGGCGCGGCAACTGGAGCGGCGCAAGGGACTGTCGACGGGGCCGCTGCGCCTCTTCATGAATTGGCATGTGCCGCGCTTTCTGACGGCCAGCCTGGGTTTTGCCCGGGAATGCGAGTACGAGGCCGATGCGCAATCGGCGCAAGCCTGCGGCGCGGCTGCGGCTGCGAATGCGCTGGTGGCGGTGTCCCTGCAAGCCAGGGCGCTGCGCGAGTATTGGCCGGCCGCCTACGCGCAAGCCGCCGACGCTCAGCCGCCCTCCCCCCATGCGCGGCTGGCCGGACATACCGAACTGGCCTTGCCGCGAGACGAAGCCGAGGCGCAGGCCTGGCTCGATCAGGCGCTGTGCCGTCCGACCACGGGCGACGACACTCACCCTTCCCTATCTGACCGTCTGGCCGCGCTGCGTGCCCTGGACCCGCTGCACAGCACGGCATCGCCGGAACCGCGAGCTACCGGACCTTCGCGCCAAAACGCAGCACAAACCTCAGCCCCGCAAGCGGCGCCTACAAGCACCAACCCACTGCCCTGGCGCCGCGCCTCGCCCACCGCAGCTGAAGAATGGCTCGGCGGCCAACGCCTGCCGCTGGCCCAGGCCCTGGACGCATCGCAACGCGACGCCATCGAGCAGACTGCCCGCGGGCTGCGGAACGAACGCGACGAAGCCATCGCCGGCCATCATGACCTGATGCGCAAGCAACGCTTGCGCGCGCTGTCGGCCGACGAACGGGCCAGCATGGCCTGGTACGCCGACATGCTCACCGGCGATGCGGACAGCGCCGCCGTCCTGCTGGAACAGAACCTGCGCGCACACCCCGGCCACGTGCCTACGCTTTGCCAACTGGCTGCGCTGCAGCTGCGCAGGGCCCGCATGGCCCCTACCGAGGCCTCGCGCCTGGAAGCAGCGGCGGAAGTGTTGTGGACGCGGGCCGCCAACGAACCCGGCCCGCAGCGCCTGCCCTGCCTGCGCCAACTGACGGCGGCGGCGCTGCGGCGCGGCGACCTGGAACAGGCGCGAGCCTGGCGCTTGGAAGCGGACCTGCTGGAACGCCAGACCCAGGCCGGCGACACCGCGCCGCGCTTTCAGGCACACGGATTGAACGAGTCCGATCTGCGCAAACTGGCCGACACGCTGGACCCGCTGCTGCGCACTGCCACCGGCGTCTGGCTGCTGCGCGACACCGCCAGCAACCGTCTGGCGCTGCTGGTATTGGCGCGGGACTCTGCATTGGCGCGCGCCATCGGCAAGCTGACGGGCGAGCAAAGCTATCTGCGGCGCGATTGCGAAATGCTGTTGGCACGACTGCTGCCGCGCGTGCGTCAGCCTGTCGAACCAATACTGATGGAAGCCGGCGATCCCTTGCTGAACCAGTGCACGCAGGCCTGCCTCCTGCGCAGAGCCGGAGCCTGAGCGTGACTCGATACCGGACGCGACGCTGCTTGTCAGCGTCGCGTCCGCAACACTATTGCTACCGGTTGCGGCAACACGACAATGCTCTGCGCATGGACAGCCGATTAAACACCCGCCGCGCATAGCCCTTGATTTACATCAATCGCGCCCGGATTTACCAGCACTAATCTGAACCTGACCTCCTTTGCAAAACCCTCGTTCGTGCATTTCCAGACCATGTGCTGAATCCGGAGGTCCAAGCAGCTCTGCCATGGAACAGAACTACTGAGGCTAGGCATTTTTTGTCGGTTCCATCTGTCATGCGCGTTGCCTGTACGTCCCCCCTCTTCCCCGGCCAGACCTGCCATCGCTCCGCCTTGCGCGCACGCCTTGGCCTGGACACCGTCCATATTCAGCCTCTGATCGGAACCGCTACGGTTCCCTGATCGCCCGGCTCCTCCACGCACACCCAAGGCTCCCGTTTGAAAAAGCGCGAGCCTAGACATCGCTGCGCCTCCAGCATCCGCCCCTTTTTATTGTTGTAACCACAGCAATAAACAGGCTTATGCTAAATGCCTGCCCTTGCCCCGGGGTTAGACCCGCCGGCAACTTCAATTGGCAGGCATTACGCGCAGACGATCACTTCACTGAATTTCTTTTGATTAAGTGAGTAGAGAAGATGCAGCCCTTGTCACCAATTGACGTCCGCTTGTCATTCAAGCTTTCCAGCGCATTCCTGATCGCGTTGGGCGCTTTCCCCGCCTATTCCCAGACCATCGATGGCGGTTCGGTGGTCACCGTTCCGGGGTCGCAGAGCTCGCCCTGGAATCTGGGCGCCAGTTCCCTGACGGTAGGCAACACCAGTACCGGCACACTGCAGATTGGCGCGACTGGCGTGGTGTCCAACGGCTCCGGCTTTGTTGGCCGGCAGGTCGGCAGCACCGGCCATGTAACCGTGAGCGGCGCCGGGGCGCAATGGACCAACAGTTCGGGCCTGTCCGTGGGATTCTCGGGCACGGGCACGCTGGGCGTTTCAAATGGCGGCGTTGTAAGAAGCACCACCAACACCTATGTGGGCGTGGCGGCCGGCGGCACAGGTACCGTGACGGTCAGCGGCTTGGGATCGCAGCTGAACAGCACCGGTTTCATGCGCGTCGGCCAGACCGGCAACGGCACGTTGCAGATCAGCGACAGCGCGGTCGTGAGCAATGGGCTGGCCTACGTAGGCTATGACTCGGGCAGCGTGGGTCTGGTGACGATCAGCGGCGCCGGAACGCAGTGGAACAGCAGCGCCGAACTTACTGTGGGCTTTTCCGGCAACGGCCGGGTCAACGTCACCAATGGCGGCGCGGTTGCCAGCACGAATGGCACCATCGGCGCCGGCGCGAATTCGACGGGCGCGGTCACAGTCGACGGCACCGGCTCCTCTTGGACCAACTCCGGCGTCCTCACCGTGGGCAATTCCGGCTCCGGCGCGTTGACCATTTCGAACAACGCCACCGTCAGCGCAACCAGCGCGCGCGCAGGCGTGGCGGCCGGCTCGCAGGGAGTCATCAATATCGGCGCGGCCGCATTGTCCGCCGCGGCGGCCCCCGGGACGCTGACGTTGACGGGTCCCAGCCCCAATCTGACGCTGGGCGCCACCGGCGGGCTGGTGTTCAACCACACCAATACCAGTGGCTATCTGTTTGTCCCCGGCATCACGGGCGCGGGCAAGCTCAGCACCTACAGCGGCACCACGATCCTGACCGCCAACAACAACTACACGGGCGGCACCACGATAGCCGGCGGCACGCTGCAGTTGGGCAATGGCGGCACCAGCGGGGCCATCGTCGGCAATGTGAGCAATAACGGGGCCTTGACCTTCAACCGCAGCGATAGCGTCACCTTCGCGGGCCTGGTCTCGGGCAGCGGCGTGGTCAATCAGAACGGCACGGGCGCCACGATACTGACGGCCAACAATACCTATACCGGCGGCACCGCCATCTCGGCGGGCACTTTGCAATTGGGTAATGGCGGCGCCACCGGCGCCATCGTCGGCAACGTGGCCAACAACGGGGCGCTGGTATTCAACCGGTCCAATACCCTTGCGCTCGGCGGCCAGATTTCCGGCAGCGGCTCGGTCAGCCAGATCGGCGCCGGCACCACAGTGCTGACGGGCAACAACACGTACACGGGCGGCACCACGATTTCGGCGGGCACGCTGCAACTGGGCAATGGCGGCGCCACAGGCGCCATCGCGGGCAACGTGGTCGACAACGGCGCGCTGACCTTCAATCGATCCGATGTCGTGACCTTCGCCGGCCAGATATCCGGCAGCGGCGTGGTCAACCAGATCGGCGCCGGCACCACGATCCTGACCGCAGACAACACCTATACCGGCGGCACCACGATTTCGGCGGGTACGCTGCAGCTGGGTAACGGCGGCACTTCGGGGTCCATCCTGGGCAACGTGGTCGACAACGGCGCGCTGACCTTCAACCGCTCCGATGTCCTGACCTTCACAGGCCAGATATCCGGCAGCGGCGCGGTCAACCAGATCGGCGCCGGGACCACCATCCTGACCGCAGACAACACCTATACCGGCGGCACCACGATTTCGGCAGGCGCCCTGCAACTGGGCAATGGCGGTACTTCGGGGTCCATCCTGGGCAATGTGGCGAACGACGGCCTGCTGGCCTTCAATCGCTCCGACACCATGACGCTTGCCGGCCAGATATCCGGCACCGGCGCGGTCAACCAGATAGGCTCGGGCACCACCGTGCTGACGGGCAACAGCAGCTACACGGGCGGGACGACAATCGCCGCAGGCACCCTGCAATTGGGCGACGGCGGCACCTCCGGCGCCATTGTGGGCGATGTGGCGAACAACGGGGCGCTTGCGTTCAATCGTTCCGACGTCCAGACATTCCCGGGCCTGATCTCTGGTAGCGGCACGGTCAGCCAGATCGGCGCCGGCACCACGATCCTAACGGCCAACAACACCTACACCGGCGGCACCACGATTTCTGCGGGCACGCTGCAGCTGGGCAATGGCGGTACTACGGGCGCCATCCTGGGCGACGTGACGAACCATGGCGCGTTGAATTTCAACCGGTCCGATGTCCAGACCTTCCCTGGCCTGATTTCTGGCAGCGGCGTGGTCAACCAGATCGGCTCGGGCATCACGATACTGACAGCAGACAACACCTACACGGGCGGCACCACGATTTCGGCAGGCACGCTGCAGCTAGGCAATGGCGGCACCTCCGGCGGCATCCTGGGCAATGTAGCCAACAACGGCGCACTGAGTTTCAACCGCTCTGACAACGTGACGTTCGCGGGCCTGATCTCCGGCAGCGGCACGGTCAATCAGAACGGCAGCGGCGCCACGATCCTGACCGCCCAGAACACCTATGGCGGCCCGACCAACATCAATAACGGCGTGCTGCGCGCCGGCGCGGTCTCCACGCTCAGTCCGAACTCGGCCGTGAACGTGACGGCGGCTGGCACGCTTGATCTCAACGGCTACAGCCAGGCCACGGCCGGCGTGATCAACGCCGGACTCATCAACATGGGCAGCGGCACCGCGCCCGGCACCACGCTGACGACGCCGAACTACGTCGGCCAGGGCGGCAGGATCGCCATGAACACCTTGCTGGGCGGCGACGGTTCGCCGTCGGACCGGCTGGTGATCAATGGCGGGACCGCTTCCGGCTCGTCGTCGCTGATTGTCGCCAATGCCGGCGGCGCGGGCGCAGTGACCACCGGCAACGGCATCCTGCTGGTCGATGCCGTCAATGGCGGCACGACCGCCGCCAGCGCGTTCACGCTGGGCAATGCCGGCGGCTATGTCGCCGCGGGCCCCTACGCCTATGCGCTGCAACGCTCCAGCGTGGACGGCAGCGGGCTGCAGAACTGGTACCTGCGTTCGACGGTGGACTGCGCCGCCGCGCCCAGCAATCCCGCCTGCAAGCAGCCCGAGCCGCCGGTTCCGCCGAATCCGCCCGAGCCTCCGATTCCGCCCAATCCGCCCACGCCCGTTCCGCCCGCGCCGCCCAACTACCGGCCCGAAGTCTCCACGGCCGTGGCGACGCCGGAGCTGGCCTTGCGCTACGGCGCGACCTTTCTGGACTCGCTGCACGAGCGCATCGGCGAGGCGCGCTACGCCCTGCCCTCCACCCCGGCCGGCGGCAATTCCCTGGCCTGGGGCCGCGTCATCGGCGTGACCGGCGAACGCAACGGCAGCAACTCGGGCATCCTGGGCTCCAGAGGCCCGGACTACGACTACAAGATCTATGGCCTGCAATCCGGCGTGGATCTCTACCGCCGCGCCAACGCCAACGGCAGCATGGATCACGCAGGCGCCTACGTCGCCTTCGGACGCGCCACGGCCGACGTCGACCACCTCGACGGCCGCTCCGCTGGCCAGGCGGCCATGAATGGCGTGACACTGGGCGGCTACTGGACGCATATCGGCAAGGAAGGCTGGTATGTCGATGCCGTGATCCAAGGCACGCGCTACGACGTCGACAACGGCCGTTCCCCGGCCGGCTACAACCTGGACACCCGCGGCTTCGGTTTCGCGACCTCGCTGGAAGGCGGCTATCCGTTCCGCCTGAACGACGAGTGGGTCATCGAACCCCAGGCGCAACTGGTATTCCAGAACGTCAATCTCAATGACGCCAACGACGGCGCCGCCAAGATCCGCTTCAACGACGTCGACAGCCTGAGGGGCCGCCTGGGCGTGCGCCTGGCGCGCACCGTGGAGCTGGATCCGGGACCGGACGGCAAGCGCGTCGCGACCACCTGGCTGCGTGCCAGCCTGGTCAACGAGTTCCTGACCAACCCGACCACGGAGTTCTCTTCCCAGAACGGCTATGTGCCGTTCCGGGCTGACATGAAGGGTACGTCGGTGCAACTGAATCTGGGCGCGGACGTGGGCGTCAAGCGCAACGTCTCGGTGTACGGCAGCGTGGGCTCGGAGATCAGCTTGCGGGGCGACGGGCAGAACTTCAACGGCAAGCTCGGCGTGAAGATCGCCTTCTGAGGCGCAAGCCCGCGGATCGGGCCGCCCTGCCCGATCCGCCAAGCGCTATCGATCAGCGGAACCGCAAATGCCGCCGCTGCAATTCCGCGACGGTCCTGCAGCCCATCAGCTTCATGGCGCGCTCGATCTCGACCCGCATCAGTTCCAGCGCCCGCTCCACCCCCGGCCGACCCGCAGCGGCCAGCGGGAACAGGTAGTAGCGGCCCAGCCCCACCGCCTTGGCGCCCAGCGCCAGCGCCTTGAGCACGTGGGTGCCGCGCTGCACGCCGCCATCCATCATCACATCGATGCGGTCGCCGACCGCGTCGACGATTTCGGCGAGCTGGTCGAAGGCGCTGCGCGAGCCGTCCAGTTGACGCCCCCCGTGGTTGGACAGCACGATGCCGGTGCAGCCGATGTCGGCCGCGCGCCTGGCGTCTTCCACCGACATCACGCCCTTCAGGCAAAACTGTCCACCCCATTCCTGCACCATGGCGGCGACGTCGTCCCAGGTCATGGCTGGGTCCAGCATGTCGGTGAAATAGCGGCTGATGGACATGGCGCCCCCGCCCATGTCGACGTGGGTGTCCAGCTGCGGTAGCCGGAAGCGTTCATGGGTAAGGTAGTTGAGCGCCCAGGCCGGCTTGGCCGCGAACTGCGCGATGCCGGCAAGGTTCAGCCTGAACGGAATGGCGAAGCCGGTGCGCTTGTCGCGTTCGCGGTTGCCGCCGGTGATGCTGTCCACGGTCAGCATCATGACCTGCACGCCGGCCTCCTTGGCGCGGGCCATCATCTCGCGGTTCAGGCCGCGGTCCTTGTGGAAGTAGAACTGGTAGACCTGGGGGCCGCCGCTGATCTTGCGGGCCTCTTCCAGGCTGACGGTGCCCAGCGAGGACACGCCGAACATGGTGCCGAACTTGCCCGCAGCCGCCGCGACGGCGCGTTCGCCATCGTGATGGAACAGGCGCTGCAAAGCGGTGGGCGAACAATAGACCGGCAGCGCCAGTTTCTGGCCCATGACGGTCACCGACATGTCCACGTCGGACACGCCGCGCAGCACGTCAGGCAGCAGGTCGCAGGATTCGAAGGCGGCGGTGTTGCGGCGGTAGGTGGTTTCATCGTCGGCGGCGCCGTCGATGTAATTGAAGATGGGGCCCGGCAGCCGCTGGCGGGCCATGCGGCGAAAGTCGTGGAAGTTCTGGCACTGGTTCAGACGCATGGGTAGACCCTTATCGACACTACACGTACGGACAGCCTGAGCCCCCGGATGGAGCGGGGGGAATTGTAGACCGACAGCCGCATTTACCAGGGCGTCGGCGGGAGCCCTGTCGCAGATCGTGTTAAATGCGGTCTTTCGCAATACGAACGGAACTGCCCCGCAATGCCCCATCCCTTGCTCAAACCGGCCGCCTGGGCCGCAGCCGCCGTGCTGGCGCTGCCCGCCGCAACCGCCTCTGCGCAGCAGAACCTGGAGCGGGCCACCTCGCTGGCCCAGATCCACGCCATCATGGAGTATTGCAAGGTGCTGACCCCCGAACTGCTGGAGATACTGAAGAAACGGCAGCAATCGTCCGCCCGCGAGTCCGGTGTGTCGTCCCTGGTGTTCGATGCGGAGTATCTGCGCGCCTACACCAAGGCGCGCAAGGACATGGCGGAATTCGGAGAGGAAGAGAAGGAGCTGACCTGCCAACCCATGCGGGCCATGGCCGGCAAGGAGTGAGCGCGGCATCCAAGACGGCTGCGCGGCAGCTTGAAACAGGAACCCGGCAAGCGTAGCCTGACACCGCTGATTCTCCCCCCACTCGATAGCCAGGAGCGATTCATGGCGCAGAAAGAACGACATAAGGGCCGCTTGATCGATCACATCGGGCTGGTCGTGCGCGACCTGCCCGCCAGCAAGGCGTTCTATACCGCGGTCTGCAATGCGCTGAAGATTCCCATCGGCGGCTCCGACGAGAAGAACTTCTGGGCGGACGAGTTGTTCATCTCTGCGCCCGGCAGCGCCGAGGTGCAAGGCGAACTGACCGGCCGCATACACCTGGCCTTCCAGGCGGAAGACCAGGCCATGGTGGATGCGTTCTACCAGGCGGCGATGGCGCACGGCGGCCGGGATAACGGCCCGCCGGGCGAGCGCGCGGCCTATCATCCCGGCTACTACGCCGCGTTTGTGCTGGACCCCGACGGCAACAATATCGAAGCCGTCACCCGCGCGCGCGCCGAACGCAGCGCGGCCTCGGTGCGTATCACCTACTGACCGCGCCGCCTGCGCCCGAGGCCGGCTGTCATGCCGCGCCGCGTGGCGCCTGGATCATTTTCCAGCCATTGCCCGCCGGATCGCGGAAGCCCGCGTCCACGCTGCCGTAGCGTTCGATGGGTTCCTGCGTGAATTCGACGCCCAGGGCCTGCAGCCGGGCATAGCTTTCCCGGCAGTCGGCCACATGCAGCACCAGAGGCGGCATCGCGCCTTTGGCGACCATGGCGCGCAAGGTCTGCGCGGTGGCCTCGTCGTGGATGGGCGGACCGGGCGCGAACAAGCCGAGCTGAAACGAGGGCTGATCCGGATGCTGCACCGTCAGCCACCGGTACGGTCCGTTGCGCACGTCCGTATGGACGCGGAATCCGAGCTTGTCGACGTAGAACGCCAGCGCCGCGTCCTGATCGTCCACGTACACGCCCGCCACATTGATGCCTAAGTTCATAAGACCTCCTGGGTTGATGGCGGAAATTTACCGTCGGCCTCGCGCCGCCGCTTCTCCAAAACAGCGATATTGAGATCGGGGCGCTGCGCGGCCTTCACCACGCAGGCGGGCATCCGGTCCAGCGGCTGCATGTCGGTCCGCGCCTGCGCGCGCATGGCGCTGGGACTCAGCCCTGTGACGTCGCGGAAGATGCGGCTGTACGTGCCGAGGCTTTCCCAGCCCGTGGCGTAGGCGATTTCCGTGACGCTCTGCTCCGTATCCCTCAGCATGGCCACGCTTTGCTCGATGCGCCGCGTCAGCAGGTAGCGATGCGGCGGCAGGCCGAAGGCGCGTTTGAAGGAATGGGCGAAATGGGTCTTGGAAATGCCGCTGACCTCGGCCAGTCGCTCCACCGGCCAGGCTTCGTGCGAGGCTGCGTCCATGCGGTCCTTGACGCGCAGCAGGCGGCGCAGCAGCGCCGGGTCCTGCTGCGGGCCTTCGCCCGGCGCCGCTTGCGCCAGCAGCGTTCCCAGCCTCGACAAGGCGTCTTCCTGCACCGCGCTATAGCCCACCACCACGCCCGGCGGCAGGTCTACCTTGCGGCAGAAATCCGCCAGCGGCTGCATGCCCACACCCGCAGCCCGCGCCGCCGCCACGGCCTGCGCCATGTCCCAGCCCGGCGGCAGCCGCCACAGCAGATGAAAGCCGGCGTGCTCGCCGCTGACGCGCAACGCATCGCTGCCCACGGCCTGGCGCAAGGCGCGCAGCGCGGCGTCGCGGCGGCGCGCGTACACGCCGCGCGCCTTGCGCACGTGGCGCGCGAAACTGCCGTCCTGCAGGAACGCTGCCAAGGTCATCTGCTCGATGATGCTGGGCGAGCGCCCCGCCCGGCGGCGCGCCTGCACAAAATCGGGCGCCAGTTCCTTGGGTACCACCGCATAGCCGATGCGCAAGGCATTGAACAGGGTCTTGTTGAAGCTGCCGCAGTGGATGACGCGGTCGGCCGTGTCCAGGCTTTTCAGGGCGGCCAGCGGCGCGCCGTCATAGCTGAATTCGCTGTCATAGTCGTCCTCGACGATCCAGCAGCCGGCTTGCGCGGCCCAATCCAGCAGCTCCAGGCGGCGCGAGACCGGCATGGTGACGCCGGTGGGCGCCTGGTGGGCGGGCGTGACGTGCACCAGCTTCACGCCGCGTTGATTGCGGGCCCGCGCAACCGGAAAGCCTTCGGCGTCGATGGCCAGCGGCACGACGTGGCGGGTGTACTGGCCGAAGATGGGTTCGGCGTTCAGGTAGCCGGGGTCCTCGATCAGCACCTTGTCCTGCGGCTGCAACAGGAGATGGCCGCAGAGGTCCAGGCCGTCCCGGATGCCGCCCAGCACGATGACCTGGTCCGGATCGCAGCTGATGCCACGGGCAGCGCCCAGGTAGCGGGCGATCTGCTCGCGCAGCGGGCGCCAACCTTGCGGCTCGTCGTTGGCCAACTGGGCCGGCGTCACGCGCCGGGCGCTGGCCATCAAGCCCTTGCGCCAGCGTTCCATGGGAAAGAGCGCGCCGTCGGCGCTGCGGGAAAAGAACATGGAATTGGGCTGCGGCGGCGCGAAGAGCGCAGCCATGTGCGGCGCGGGCCGGGCCGCGTCGACGGCTGGCGCGGGTTGAACCGCGTTGGGTACTGGTGCGGGTGGCGCCGCCCTCGCTTGCGCTGCGGTCAGCGGCGCACGCGCCTTGCGCGTCGCGGCCTGCTCGCCCGGCAGCCCCTCGCGAAAGAAATTATCCGGAATCACCGCCGCCACATAGGTGCCCGAGCCGACCGTGCCCGCGGTATAGCCTTCGCTGCGCAGCTGATCGTAGGCAGCCTCGACCGTGGAGCGCGCAATGTGCCAGCGTCCGGCCAGGCTGCGCGTGGACGGCAGGCGCGCGCCGGAGGGCAACGCGCCCTTCAAGATGCGTTCGCGGATCTCGCGGTAGACCCAGGCCTGCTTGGACTCCCCGGGCCGCGCCGCATCCCGCGGCAAGTCCAGGCTGGCTTCCTGGCGCTTCGCGCCTGACTGTTTCGCGGAAAGTGGCTTGTTCATATTCACGGAAATGGCTCTATTTCATGTAGCCATTCTATCGGTAGATTGAAGGCCTGCGCCCCTTTTGTGGGGCAATTTTTCCGGAACCTGCCATGACCGCTACCTGCCATACCATCACCCTGGAGACCGGCCCCTTCCTCACGGACGGCAAGACCTCGATCCTGGAAGCGGCACTGGCGCAGGACATACCCGTACCCTTCTCCTGTCAGCGCGGGGCCTGCGGCTCGTGCCGCGCCGTGGTGGTGGACGGCAGCTACGAACGCATCGCGCCGCCCACGGACGGCAGCTACCAGACCGCCAACGACGAACTGCTGATGTGCCAATGCCGCGCGGCCAGCGACCTGACGCTGCGCTTCCCGCACTGGCGCGCCCCCGAGCAGCCCACGCCGCCGCGCCGCGCCAGCGTGGTGTCGCGCCTGCCGCTGGCGCCGGACGTCACCCAGCTCATCGTTGAACTGCAAGATGGGGATGACTACAGCTACCTGCCCGGCCAGCATGCCCAACTGATCCTGGACGGCGGCGCCCGCCGCAACTTCTCGATCGCGAACGCACCCGGCGCGGCCGGGCCTGCACGGCTGGAATTCCATATCCGCCGCATGCCCGGCGGCGCTTTCACCGACGGCATCCTGCCCGGGCTGCGACCCGGCGACGCACTGACCCTGGACGCCGCGCAGGGCGACTGCACCTGGCCCGCGGAGATGCCCCCAGGCATAGACCACCTGCTGCTGCTGGCCACCGGCACGGGCTACGCGGGCGTGGCGCCCATCCTCATGGCCGCGCTGCAAAGCCGCGCCCTGAAGACGGTGACGCTCTACTGGGGCGGCCGCGAGCCCGACGATTGCTACGCCGGCCAGATGCTGAACGCCTTGCAGGGCAAAGGCGACGGGTTCCAGTGGCATGCGGTGCTGTCCAAGGCCCAGGACGGCCAGGACGCCGATGCGGCTGATGGCGCGCAGCATCGCCATGCCGGCCGGCACGTGCAGGACGCAGCCGTGGCGGCCGGCCATGACTGGTCCCGCAGCCTGGTTTACGCCTGTGGCAATCCGGCGATGGTGAGCGCGGCCCGCGAACGGCTGCTGGCGGCCGGCCTGCCCGCAGACCGGTATCGCGCCGAAGCCTTCCACCCGGCGGCCGGCGGCGCGGCCGGCATCGCGCCACAGCCTGAAGCGCATCCCTGGGAGCGCATCAGCCCGCGCTACACGCTGGCCGGCATCCTGGACGCGCGCCGGCGTTCCATGCAGGCGGTGGAAGAAATCGCCGCGCTGATGCGCCCCGGCATGACCACGCGCGAGGCCATCGCGGTGGCGGACGGCCACCTGCGCCAGATGGGCGCGTCCAACAACTGGCACCCGACCTATGTGCGCTTCGGCCCGGACACGCAATCGCCGCCCGTCCAGCCCACCGACTACGACCGCAAGCTGCAGGAGCACGACATCTTCGTGCTGGACATCGGACCCGTGTGGCAGGGTCATGAAGGCGACTACGGCGACACCTTCGTGCTGGGCGCGGACGCCGACCGCCAGCGCTGCGCCGAGGCCGCGCGCGAGGTGTTCAAGCGCGCCCGCCTGGCATGGCTGGAAGGCCTGACGGGCGCTGCCCTCTACGACCGGGCCTCCGAATATGCGCGCGAGCTGGGCTGCGAGCTGGTGCGGGAAATTCCCGGACACCGGGTATCCGATTTCCCGCATGCGCTGTATGGCAAGCACCTGCTGGCGCAGGCGGACTTCGTGCCCGCCGACGGCATCTGGGTGCTGGAGATTCAGGTGCGCGATGCGCAGCGGCCCATCGGCGCGTTCTACGAGGACGTACTGCTGCGCTAGCGCGGCGGCGGCCCCGCGCGCGGGTGCGACTGTCCGCCCGCCGCGCCCGCTCTACCCCCGCTGGCTCAACGCCCGGCTGATCCGGTGCTTCGACACCGTGGTCTTCGGCACGTTGAACGGGAACCAGCTGCGCACGTCCTCGTCCAGCCCGATGCCGTGCATGTAGTTGTAGATGGCCTTTTTCAATGCCTTACCCAGCGCGTCGTGGTCCACGCCGGTGGGGTCATGAAAGCCGATGTCGTTCTTGGCAAAGGTGACCGGCGGCAAGGGCTTCAAGGTGACGCCGTATTCCTCGGGGTTCAATCCCACCGGCGAATGCACCGTACAGGCGAAACGGTGGAAAAAACCGCTCTGGATGCAGCCGTTGTCGAACAGCTGCCGCACGTATTCCAGCGCGTCCACGGTGTCCTGCACGGTCTGCGTGGGAAAGCCGTACATCAGGTAGGCGTGCACCAGGATGCCGGCGTCCGTGAAGGCGCGCGTGACCCGCGCCACCTGCTCCACCGAGACGCCCTTCTTCATCAGGTTCAGCAGGCGGTCCGAGGCGACCTCCAGGCCGCCCGATACGGCGATGCAGCCGCTATCCGCCAGCAGTTCGCAAAGTTCGGGGCTGAAAGTCTTCTCGAAGCGGATATTGCCCCACCACGAAATACCGGTGTTGCGGGCGATAAGTTCGGTCGCCAGCGCCTTGAGCGACTTGGGCGGCGCGGCCTCGTCGACGAAATGGAAACCGGTCTGCCCGGTTTCGCGCACGATGGCCTCGATGCGGTCGGCCAGCACCTCGGCGGACGCGCCTTCGTAGCGGCCGATGTAGTCCAGGCTGACGTCGCAGAAGCTGCATTTCTTCCAATAGCAGCCATGCGCCACGGTCAGCTTGTTCCAGCGCCCGTCGCTCCACAGCCGGTTCATGGGATTTAGCATGTCCAGCAGCGACAGGTAGCGGTCCAGCGGCAGGCCGTCCCAGGTGGGCGTGCCCACTTCGGCGAAGGCGATGTCGGGCTCGACCATGTTCACATAGCGCACCGCGCCCGTGTCGGCCTCGCGCAGGAAGGTGCGCACCAGGCGCTGGCGCGAACGCTTGCCCTGCACGTGCTCCAGCAGCGACTGCAAGGGCCGCTCGCCCGCGTCCAGAGTCACATAGTCGAAATAGTCGAAGACCCGCGGGTCCTTCAGCTCGCGCAATTCGGTGTTGACGAAGCCGCCGCCCAGCACGGTGATGATGGAGGGATCGTGCGCCTTGATGGTTTGAGCGATGCGGAAGGCGGCGTAAACGGCGCCCGGGAACGGCACGGACAGCAGCACCATGGTCGGCGTGTGGCGGGCCAGCGCCTCCGCGGTCAGGCTGCGCAGCATGTCGTCCACCAGGGTCGGCGGAGCCGCCAGCGCCTGGGCCAGCGGGTCGAACGTGGGCTGGCTGCCCGCCAGCGATTCGGCGTAGCGCACGAACTCGAAGCGCGGATCGACGGCGTCGCGCAACACGTCGGCCAGATCGTTCAGATACAGCGTCGCCAGATGCTTGGCGCGGTCATGCAGGCCCAGCGCCCCGAAGGCCCAGCCCAGCGGATCGCCGCCCTCTTCGTCCAGGTATACGTCCAGCGAACTGAAGCGCGGCCCCTCGGGCAGGAAATTGCGGCCGACGATGCGGTGCGCCAGCGTCGAATCGCGGCCCTGCAGGAAGGCGATCACGGGCGCGATGGTCGCCAGGTAGCGCGCCTCTTGTTCCGCGAAGGCCTGGACCGCGGGGCTGCGCTTATTCGCCGGCAAGGCGGCGACGCGTTCCGCCACGGCGCGCAGGCCGTCGGCCGACAGCAGGCGCAGCACCAGGGCCAGCGCCAGGTCTTCCTGGAACGAGGTCACGCCGCGTGACCGCAGAAAGCCGGTCAGGTAGGCGGTGGACGGATACGGGGTATTGAGCTGCGTCATCGGCGGGATGACCGACAGCACGCGTAAAGGCAAAGAGGACATGAAGCACGGCAAGGCTGCCGTCGAAGCGGGGATCGCAGCCATTATAGGCAGCGCGGCGGAACCGGCTCCGCCGCCCGGACAAAACGGCCGACGGGTTGCGCCGGCAGCAGGCGTCAAAGATCGCCGAGCACTCTGGGATCGAACCGCCAGCGATGCTTGCCATTCACGCTGCACACCGCCGTCGTCTCCTTGTGGCGCTTCGGCCCGATTTCCCTGATTTTCAATTCCCCATCGCATACGGGGCATTGGCCGCCAATCTCCGTGTAGAAAACCTCGCCAGCGCGATTGGCCTCCAGGTTGCACATCATGAAAAACCGCGAATAGCGCTTGCGTTTCAGGTCATTGCCGGTATCCAGGCTGATGAAACTCAGGAATATCAGGATGAACCACCACGCCGACATCCCCCAGGCGTAGACGCCCAGGGCCGTGATCGCCAAGCCCGCTGCGCCGGCTGCCAACAGCCAGACCGCCTTGACGGGCTTGCCGCGCAGTCGCAGGGGGACAATGTGGTAGCGCTGGAATGCTTCAGCCCAGCTGCCGCGAGAGGCCGCGTCGGCTGGCGGACTGGCGGCGGGCTGCGGATTCGTCACCGCCGGCGGTGTCTCGTTCGCCGCAAAACTGCCGGTGTCCGATGCGAATATGTTCTTGCTGGGCATGTTGCCCAGCACTCTTGCGCATTCGTCGCACACGCTGTTCTTGCCCTTATGGGCGGCTCCGCATCTAGAGCAATGCACGCTATCCCCTCGCAGTGGAAACTTTGATCTGGCGCCATTATTACCATTATTCTTAGGCACCCGCCGCAACCGCACCCCGCCTGGCGTCATTCCATGCGCAACCGATCAGACCCATTCGCCCCGCCCCCGAAGCAACGGACCGTCCACCTCAATTCCCTGCTCTGGATCCTCGAGCCTCTGGAACGCGACGCCGGTTATATGCGCCGCAAGATGTTCGGCTGCGACGCGGCGTACCTGGATGGCCTGCTGTACCTGGTGGCCGCCGACCGCGACGATCCCTGGAGCGGGCTGCTGGTGTGCACCTCGCAGGAACGCCAGGAGGCGCTGTTGACGGAATTTCCGGCCCTGCGGCCGCACCCGGTGCTGGGGAAATGGTTGTACCTGCCCCAGACCGACGAGGACTTCGAGACGCTTGCGGCGGGAATGGCGCGGCTGGCGCTGGAGCGCGATCCGCGCATGGGCGTGGCGCCCAGGCCGCGGTCCAGGCGCAAAAAAGGCTGACTCGCACCCGGGCCGGTTTCCCTCAGCAGTTCACGGAACCCGCCGCAAACGCCAATTCCACCCGGTTCCCGCCCAGCGCCTTGGCCTGATACAAGGCCCGGTCCGCCGCGGCCAGCGCATCGGCCAGGGCCGGGACTTTGTCCTCGAACTGCGCCAGCCCGACGCTGACCGTGGCCGGGATGCCAGCGCCGTCATCCCGCCGCGACACCGTGCCGGCAAAGTGCTGCGCCACGGCCGCGCCCAGTACGGTGGCACGGCGCGCGTCCTGGCCGGACAGCAGCGCGGCGAATTCTTCGCCGCCGATGCGGGCGAGCAGCACGTCGGGGCCGAGCACGCAACGGGCCGACTCCGCGAAGAACTTCAGCACCTGGTCGCCGGCCTGGTGGCCATGCCTGTCGTTGATCGCCTTGAACTGGTCCAGGTCGAACGCCAGGACCGCAACAGGCCCACGCCCTGCCCCGCCCTCGATGATGCGCGCGCCCTGTTCGAAGAACCACCGGCGGTTGCCCAGGCGGGTCAGGTAGTCGGTCTGCGATTCGCGCAGCAGCTGGCCATGGGTTTCTTCGCGGATCAGCTTGAGTAGCGTCATCGGCAGCACGATCGAATACAGCACGCCTTCGTACATGGTGAGCGTGCTGGCGGTCAGGTGTATGCCGGGACCATGCTCGGCCACCCACCAGGGCAAGATGAAAGCCCGGGCGGCGTAGACCAGCGCGTGGATGCTAACCGCCGCCGTCGCGATGCGCAGCGGCGTCAACGACCTGAGCGACTGGCAGCGCAGCAGCTCCCAAGCCGTCATGCCGCTGACCAGCGCGATCGGGAATGCGCTGACGTACTTCCAGACCAGATCTTCCCGCTGGGCGCCGGCCGCCAGCCAGATCAGGGCCATGACAATCAGCAGCCCGATGGAAGCGGCGCGATAGCGCCGGCCGCTGAGCGAAGCCGCGCCGTTCATGATCAGCAGATAGCCGCTGAGGACGATGAGATTGGCGACCGCCGAGCCCAGCGGGCTGGGCAGTTTCGCGCGAAACAGCACAACGGTACAGCCCAGGGCAAGCGTGGCGAAGCCCGCGGCCAGGATACGCAATGATCCGCTGCGGTTGGGATGGGTCCGATGCTCCCAGAACGTCAGGCCTGCACTGGCGAGCAGCGTTCCGATGATGATGAAGTAAAGGGTGAGGAGATCAACGTACATCTTGAATGCTTGGATATCGCGCCGCCGCATCGCGGGGCCAGCAGAAATTCTACGTGGGAAATATGTCGTTGAAACATAGCGTAACCCCTTGCACGGAGCGGTTTCTTTGTATGTAGCGGTAGCGCGACACCACTGCCTCGCATGAAGAAACAATCGCGCTCAGTGGCAAATTTGCCACTCATCTACAATCCGTGGCGGTGCCGGTTGCCAACCGCAATCGGGCAGTAGCTCACAGGTAGTAATGACGCGCGCGAAGACACCCACTTCCAAGAAGAGAAGTCCCCCCAGCAGATCCAAGGCCCGCGCCGGCTCCCGGTCCAGCGGCCGTTTCCCCCGGTTCCTGAAGGCCCTGCTGTTCTCGTCCCTGGCGAGTTTCGGCGCCGCCACTTATATGCTGAATCCGCAGTGGCGGATTCCGGCGCCCGTGCAGGACGTCATCACGCGCCTGGGCTGGCCGCAGCAGCGCGAACACGCGACGCCTGCGGCAGTACCGACCGCGGCGCGGACCGGGGCGCCAGTTCAAACAATGTTTGCGGAATGCCGGCAGTTCTTTCCGCATTCACGCCCGCCCGAAGTGCCGGGCGGCCAGAAGCTGCGTGAGGTGTGCTTTTCCGCCTTCGCCATCCTGCATGACGGGCAGACCAAGACGCCGGTGTTCGTGGCCGAACGCCTGAACCGCCAGATGCTGACCCAGGCCCAAGGGCAGCGCCGGACCGACAAGTTCTATGCCGAGGCGCGCTTGCCGCGCGCCGAACGGGCCGAACTGGACGACTACCGCGGTTCCGGCTATTCGCGCGGCCACATGGCGCCGGCCGGCGACATGTCCAGCCCCGAAGCCATGGCGCAGAGTTTCTCGCTGGCCAATATGGTGCCGCAGGACCAGACGCACAATGGCGGCGCCTGGAGCAGCATCGAGCAGGACACGCGCAAATACGTGATGCGCGCCGCGGGCGACGTGTACGTCTTCACGGGGCCGGTCTATGCCGACAAGCCCAAGACCATCGGTTCGGGAGTCGCCGTGCCCACCTACATCTACAAAGTCGTGTACGACGCGACTTCGGGACGCTCGTGGGTGCACTGGCAGGCGAACGCCGCCAGCACCAAGGCCGGGCCGCCCATCAGCTACGAGGAATTCGTCAAGCGCACGGGGATCCGGGTGCTGCCGGCCGGGGGCTGAGGGCCGGGTCGACCCGCAAGCTCAAATCTTGGATTCGTAAAACTCCACCTCGATGCGGTCCGCGCTCAGGTAGCCGCAGAGATTGGCCGGGAAGCGGGCCCGGCTGCACGCGGCATAGGCGTTTCCGTACAGCACCGCATTCTGCAGAAAATTGCGGCTGAGCGCCGTGCTGTCGGACTGGATCGTGCGGGTGAGTTCAGCTTGCAGCCGCTCGCTCTCCGCGCGCATCGGCCGCAGGATTTCCGCCTCGAACTTGCGGGCCACGCGCGCTTCCGCTTCGCTCGCCGGCACGCTGGAATGCTCGGGGTCATAGGCGTCCAGCAGCTCATTCTTCGCCCGGCGCGCGCAATAGAACGCCTGATAATACGAGCCCGTCGCGGGCCGCTTGAGGCGGGCTTGCGCAAGGTAGATCAGCGACGGCACAGGGGAACTCCACGAGATCAAGGTGCTCGTCGTGCCCGGTTTCACCGTGCTCACGTATGTAGGCAGGCAGGCGCCGGCAGGCTCGCGCCTGGACCGCAGGTCGGCCAGCCTCGCGGCGGCGTAACGATCGCCGTAGCGCAGCACATCCTCGTAATTGCCGCTGAGATGGCTACCTATGATGGCCCCTTGCGCCACCCAAAAACAGTAGCCATCGACAGACTGCCCATCTTGGCAATACGTCGCCAGCGCGCGCTTCATGCTGGGCCCCATGGCCTGAAAGCCCTCGTCCAGGGCGCTGGAATACGCTTTGTACAAGGCCTCGCTGCTTGCCGTTCCCAAACCCAGCGGCGCCCCCAGGGTCGAAGACGCCAGCACGGCCGTCATGACCGACGCGAACAATGGCATGTCACTTCTCCTGTTGGGTGGCCGACAGTCGGGTGCGGTCACGCGCGTTCAATACCGAGTCGGGATAGCGGTACGCCCAGCGCCCGTCCCGGCACTGATAGACCCGCCCGCCGTAGACGACGGTCGAGCCTTCGCTGTAATAGTTCAGATGCGCGGCGTCCGAGGGCCGGGTGAAGTACTCGCAGGCCTGGCCGGCATAATCAAGCCCGGGATCCTTGGCCGCGGCCTTGGCTGACACCGATGGATCTGGCGCGCCGGCGGGCGCATTGCGCGGCTTGTCGCGGCTGGCGGGAGTGTTGCCCCAGGGATTCAGGGCGGGATCGGTGCTGTAGCGCTCCTTGATCCGGTCGCGGTTGCGCAGGTAGTCGGCCTCCCGCTGCTTCGCGAGGGCCTGGGCGGCCGCACGCTGCGCGTCCTCATACTGTTGCCGCAACCGGTCCTGCGCGCCCTGGTCGAGCAGCGCGTCGTCCTGCTGGCTGGAATCGCGCAGATAGTCGCTCAACGCCCGTTGCGCCGCGTCGATGGCAGCGCCGGTGTTGTTGCGCGAGGAAGACGAGGAACGGGACGAGCCGGTAGCTTCCATGGCCTGCCCAGGCCCTGCCTGCGCCGAGACGCCGATGCCCGCAAGCACGATGGCCGCCACAAGGCGAACCGCGAGCGTGGCCATAGGAAAGCTCCCCGAGGAAGATACGGCAAACGCCGCCAAACCTGGGAACAGGCCTTGCTGATGGCCGGTCCGCGCGCGGCGCCTTCATGATAGATCGCGCCGTTCCCGCCGGAATCAGCCAAAGGGATGAGTCCGCCCTCCTAGCCCCGCTGCGCTGCCTCGATGGTCGCGATGTCGATCTTGCCCATCGTCATCATCGCGTCGAAGGCGCGCTTGGCGACGGCGGCATCGGGGTCCGAGATCGCTTCTATCAGCATGCGCGGCGTGATCTGCCAGGACAGGCCCCACTTGTCCCTGCACCAGCCGCAATCGCTGGCCTGACCGCCGTTGCCGATGATGGCGTTCCAGAGACGGTCGGTTTCAGCCTGGTCTTCGGTCGCAATCTGGAAGGAAAAGGCCTCGCTGTGCTTGAAGGCCGGGCCGCCGTTCAGGCCCACGCAAGGAATCCCCGCCACGGTGAACTCCACCGTCAGCACATCGCCTTGTTTGCCGGAGGGATAGTCTCCCGGGGCGCGCAAGACTTTGCCCACGGCACTGTCTGGAAAGGTCCGGGCATAGAACTGCGCGGCTTCGAGCGCGTCCCGGTCGTACCACAGACAAATGGTGTTTTTGCTAGCCATATTTATCCTCCTGCCTATAGTCCCGCGCACGCAGCGGCTGCGTGGAACTTCGACGCATGCGGCGAGAGGCCAGGATCGGCCTCTCGCTTTCAGCCCTACGGCGTCACGATATTGAACCAGAACGGGAAGTCATCCAGCGCGCCGAAGACTTCCGCCAGCTTGGCCTGATCGCCCGTGACTTTCACATCCCCCTTGGCCATCGCATCCTTCAGCGTGGTCTGCTTCAGCATGATGTTGTTGAGCGTATCGCGGGTCAGCGACACGCTGGCGCTGGGCTCCTTGGCCTGCTTGCCTTCGGAATGGTTCAGCACGCTGTTGGCCATTTCCAGCATGTACTGCTGCTTGGTGTCGGTGAAATCCACGTTCAGCACCACATGCTTGCCCTCGGTCTTTTCCCGGTTCAGGCGCACCGCGAAGTAGTCGAACAGCATGTCCAGCGTCATGGCGCGCACGGTATCCGGGCTGGCCGTGTCCGGCACTGGCAGTTTTTGCACGCCTTCGCGCAGCTCCTTGGCGCCGGTCAGGTAGAAGTTGCGCCACGGGCCGCTTTCGGCCTGATAGCCCAGCTGTTCCAGCGCGTCGGCCTGCAGGCTGCGCGCCTCCTGGTTCTTCGGATCCGCGAACACTGCATAGTTGACGACCTCGGCCACCCAACGGTAGTCGCCCTTGGCATAGTACTCACGCGCCTTCTTCACCACCGCGTCCACGCCACCCATCATGTCGACGTAGCGCTTGGCGCCCTCTTCGATGGGCAGGGTGTGCAAGGTAGCGGGATTGCCATTGAACCAGCCCAGGTAAAGCACGTAGGTCGCGCGGACGTTGTGATTGACCGAACCGTAATAGCCCCGGTTCGAGAACTTGGTGGCGATGGACTTGGGCAGCTTGACCTGTTCGGCGATCTCTTCCTTGTTGTAGCCCATGTTGGCCAGGCGCAAGGTCTCGTCGTTGATGTAGCGGTACATGTCGCGCTGCAGGCTCAGCTGTTCGCGCACGTCCTTGTTGTTCCAGACCGGCCAGTGATGCATGGCGTACATCACTTCGACGTCGTCGCCCCACAAGTTCAGGGCTTCGTTCAAATACTTCGACCAGGCCAGCGGATCGCGGATCTTGGCGCCGCGCAGGGAGTAGGTATTGTGCAGCGTGTGGGTGGAGTCCTCCGCGGTGTTGAGCGCCTTCTTTTCCCGGATGTAGTACAGCATCTCGGCTGGCGCTTCGCTGCCGGGCGCGTACAGGAATTCGTAAGTCAGACCATCGATGGTGCGCTTTTCGCCGGTCTTCTCGATGATGTCCGTGGGCGGAATCAGGGTGACCGTGCCCGCCGAGGTCGTCGTGCCCAGGCCCGCGCCCACCTGGCCGGTCGCGCTGGGCGGCAGCAGGTTGCCGTACATGTAGCTGGCGCGGCGGCTCATGGCGGTGCCGGCCATCACGTTTTCGGCCACGGCATGCTCCAGGAATCCTAGCGGGGCATAGATCTTGACCTTGCCCGCCTTCACGTCGGCCTCGTCCACCACGCCGCGCACGCCGCCATAGTGGTCCACGTGGCTGTGGGTGTAGATCACGGCCACGACGGGCTTCTTGGGGCGATGCTGATAGTAGAGGTCCAGCGCGGCCTTGGCCGTTTCGGTGGAGATCAACGGATCCATGATCGTCAGGCCTTCCTTGCCCTCGACGATGGTCATGTTCGACAGGTCCAGATTGCGCACCTGGTAGATCCCGTCGGCGACTTGAAACAGGCCTGAAATATTGATCAGCTGGGCTTGCCGCCAAAGACTGGGATTGACGGTGTCGGGTGCATCCGACCCTTCCTTGATGAAGCCGTATTTGTCCGAGTCCCATACCGGGTTGCCCTCGGCGCCTTTGATCATGCCGGCCGGCAGCGGGGCGATGAAGCCTTTGTGCGCCAATTCGAAGGCTGTCTTGTCGGCGAACGGCAGTTCCTTCAACAAGGCGGCGTTAGCGGCCTTGGTGGACGCTTCGGCGGGTTTGGGTCCTTCGGCCGACCAGGCCGGCGCCGCCAGCGCGATAGCCAGCGCGGTCAATACAGAGGGCGCCGCAACGCGGCGCCTGGGTGCCCGGTCCTGTTGGATATGGAAGAGCGTCGCGCGGTGAAGCAGCTGCATAGTCACTTTCTCCAGACGGGTAGAGGACAAACCGCCCGAAATGGCGGTCCGGCAAACAACGAAGTCAGGCGAATGCAAAAGGCAAGATCACACGTGCAAAAAAGCGGCAGGGCGTGACGGCCGAAGCGGCGGCAGTAACAGGAATTACAGGCGTGAACGGCATCACGCGGCGCTGTGTTGGCTTTAACGAACAAAGCCTACACATTTTTTCCCTTAAATCAATCGTGGATTGCAATTAATCACGTTTCGCATTGCGGGCAGCGCCCGCGCCATTTATCTTTGTCAAACTAGACGCGGTCGATACCCCCCTACGCATGGAATACTGCATGGAGTCTCGATGAGCCCCCGGGCAAACCCCACAGGCAGGCGCAAGCTTGGATTGCACGCGGTTCTGGTCGCGCTGGCCGTGCTGAGCGTTGCCGTCGGTTTTTCCACCGCCATGTACTCCAGCTACCAGGTACAAAAGGCGCAGATCATCGGGAATGCCTTGGCCGCCAACCACGCGCGCGCCCAAAAGCTGGCCGAGGTCATCGACGTCTACATTGCCGCGCTGCACCGCCAGGCGCGCAATGCCGCAAGCCAGCTCCCCGCTTCGATGGACAAGCCGCAAGCGCTGCAGAATGAACTGCGGCGTCTGGCCGGCCAGATCGACTCGCTGCACGCGGTCATGCTGGCCGACACCGCCGGCCGCATCGTTGCCCGCTCGCCCAGCGGCCAGCTCGCCGATGCGAAGATCCTGAGCCTTGCCGATCTGGGCGTGGGTCCCTCCGGCCCGAGCGCCTGGGTGACGACGCTATCCAGTACGCAGGCTGCAGTGCTTACCGTGGCCGAACCCGTGGCAGGCCCCGCTGGCGCGCCTCTGGCCCATCTGGCCATCGTCATCAAGCTGGACGCCGGCAGCGGCATGGACCGGATCATCGGCGAGCGCGACGATATCGCCGGCATGTCCGTGTTTCTGGTCAGCGGCACCGGCGCGGTGTTGTACCGCAAGCAAGCAGGCGCCGGGGTATTCGACCTGGCCAGCATGGAACCCGCCCGACGGGACGGCGCCGCCCTGCTCTCGAATGCGAAAGGCGGCGCGGTATTGACCGGCTACGCGCCCTTGGCCAAAGGCAATTGGGCGGTGGTGGCGCAACGCTCGCTGGATCAGGTGCTGTCGCCGCTGCGCGAATTGCTCGGCGACGCTTTGCGCGCCGCGATTCCCGCCATTGTGTTGACACTGCTGCTGGTATGCGGGCTGGCCTATGCCATTGCATCGCCGCTATCGCGTTTGACCCGCGCCATGACTGCGGGGAAATCCGCAGGCGTGGACCTCGGGCGGCTCAATGCCTGGTACGCCGAGGCCGACACCTTGCGCGACGCGGTCCAACTGACGCTGGACCAGCATCAGGACGAAGTGGGCCGTCTGAACACCCAGGCGCTGACGGATCCGATGACCGGACTGCTGAACCGCCGGGCCATGACCGAAGTGCTGGACGCTTACGCCGCGAACGGCACGCCCGTCGCAGTCATCGCCATGGACCTGGACCACTTCAAGCGTATCAACGACGCCTTCGGCCACATGACGGGCGACAAGGTGCTGATCGCGCTGGCCGAGGTGATCCGCGCCGGCCTGCGCGACCAGGATCGGGCTTTCAGGGTGGGCGGGGAAGAATTCATTGCGCTCTTGCCCACCGGCGCGGCCTCCCTGGCGGGCGAGGTTGCCGAGCGTCTGCGCGCGGCCGTGGCCCGGCGCCTCATGCCTGATGGCGTGGGCCGCGTCACGGTGTCCATCGGCATCGCGCTCTGGCCGCAAGACGGCGATTCTGCTTCCGAAGTGATACAGCGGGCGGACGAGGCCCTGTACGAGTCCAAGCAGACGGGGCGCAACCGCGTCACGCTGTGGCACGACAAGGCCCCGGCTGCGCCGCCCTACCCGACCAACCGTAACTGAACACCTGGTGACCATATGAACTACTCCCTACTGCTGGCGGGTCTTGCGGTCCTGTTCTTCGTACTGCTGTTGGTCGCGATGCGCATCGGCAAGCGCCTGGGCCATGGCGCCGACGACAAGAGCGCCGGCGCCGCGGCCATCGAGGCCTCCGTGTTCGCGCTGCTGGGCCTGTTGGTGGCCTTCACATTTTCGGGCGCGGCCCAGCGCATGGCCGAGCGCCGCAATCTGCTGGTCCTGGAGGTCAATTCCATCGGCACGGCCTGGCTGCGCATCGATATGCTCAATGCCCAGGACCAGCCGAAGCTGCGCGACCAGTTCCGGCGCTACGTAGATGCGCGCATCGACTACTACCGCCACGTTTCCGACCTGGACCAACGCGATGCCATCGCGGCGCGGGTCGGGACGCTGCAAAAGGAAATCTGGACCACGTCCATGAGCGCCGCGCGCAATGCCGTGCCGCCGTTTGCGACGTCGTACATAGGCGCTGTCAACGACATGTTCGACGTATCCAGCGCGCAGACCGTGGCGCAGAAGGTCCATCCGCCCATAGCGACCTACGCCTTCCTGGTCTTTCTGGCCCTGGTGTGCGCCTGCCTGATCGGATCAAAGCTGGCTGTCACGCAACGCGACAGCATGCTGCACCAGCTGGTTTATGCCGTGGTCATGACAGCAGCGATCTACATCATCGTGGATTTCGAGTTCCCGCGGATAGGAACCATCCGGATCGACCAGAGCGACGCGCTCCTGGCTGCGCAGCGCCAAGCCATGGTTGACCCGCCCGCCGCCCAATAGATTTCCCGGCGCCGCAAGACTGGCTCGCGTTCACTCCGGAGATGACATGCCCATGCCCGTGAAGATGGCCAAACGACGCACAGGCTGGCTGCTTGCCCTGCTGGCCTGCGGGGCCACGCCGCCGGCCATGGCCCAACAGGGCTTGCGCCTGAGCCAGGACGACCTGCAGAAGCGCGCCAACGGGGTGCTCGCCATCATGTCGTTCTCCATCGTGCCCGACATCACGACCAGTTCCCTGAACATAGGCGGGGGCAGCGGATCGGTCTCGGGGTCCACCGAATTCGCCATGACGCAGCTGGGCGGCGGCGACACCATATCCAAATCGGTACCCATCTATCTGGAAGGCGTGCTCGCCGCGAGCCGCTACGACCCAACTTTCATCGCCACGCAGGGAGCGGAATCTCGATCCATCCCCACCAAATGGAACAGTTTTTCCGCCACCGGCGGCATAGGCTGGGACTTCAAGCTGACCGACGAACTGAAGCTGCGACCCATCTTCAATTTCGCGCTGGGCAACGTCACCAGCGACCTGCGAGCGGCCAGTTGGTACGTGGGGCGTCAAACAGGCAAGGACATCAGCTTCCTGGACCGGGGTTCGCTCAACGCCTATGGCCTGGGCGGTTCGCTGATGCTGGACTACGAGCATTACCGCCCCGGCTATGAAGTCGATGTGGAGCTGCGCTATTCCGACATGCGCCTGCAAAGCTTCAGCAGCTCGGCGGCCGTCGAGGGGCATGCCACGGCGCAATCGGCCAATCTGTGGGCGCGCTACCGCGCCCCCACGGGATTCGTGATGCTGCAGCGGCCGCTGCGCTATGTGCTGGAGCTGACGCACTCGGAGTTCCTGGGCGACCAACGCGGCATCCTGGGATTCGACCGGCTGACCTCCGTGGGCGCTGGCCTGGAGCTGGATTCCAGCGCTTATGACGTGATCATCACCCGCACCCGGCTGGTGGGCCGTTATGTGTTCGGCACCAATGTGTCCGGCTTCTCGGTGGGCCTGGCGGTGAGCTTCTGAGCCGGGCCGCCGGCGGAATTGCGCCGGATTTGTTACTCCCCCCTTCCCGCCCGGCGATGCCAGACTGTTTCCAGGCCGCCGAGCAGCCAGGCTGCGCGCAAACCTTTGCGCCAGGGCGCCGGCCCGCGATAAGGAGGTATCGACACCATGACCGCAACCACCAAAGACACCCGCATGCGCATGCCCCCGGTCGTCTCGCCCCAGGAATGGGAAGCCGCCCGCCAGCAACTGCTGGTAAAGGAAAAGGCGCAGACCCGCGCCCGCGACGCCCTGGCCGCCGAACGCCGGCGCATGCCCTGGACCGCAGTGGCCAAGACCTATGCGTTCGAGGGGCCATCCGGCACTCTCACTCTGTCCGACCTGTTCGATGGCCGCCGCCAATTGATCGTCTACCGCGCCTTCTTCGAGCCGGGCGTCTACGGCTGGCCTGAACATGCCTGCCGCGGCTGCTCCATGGTGGCCGACCAGGTCGCCCATCTGGCGCATCTGAACGCCCGCGACACCACGCTGGTCTTCGCGTCCCGGGCACCGCAGGCAGACATCGCGCGGCTGAAGGCGCAGATGGACTGGAAGATGCCCTGGTACACGCTGACCGACAGCTTCGATGGCGACTTCGGCGTGGACGAGTGGCATGGCACCAATGTGTTCTACCGCGACGGCGACCGCATCTTCCGCACCTACTTTCTCAACAACCGCGGCGACGAGCAGATGGGCGGCACCTGGAACTATCTGGACATCACGCCGCTGGGCCGGCAGGAAGTCTGGGAGGATTCGCCCGAGGGCTATCCGCAGACGCCGACCTACAAGTGGTGGAACTGGCACGACAGCTATGTGGCAGACGCGCCGCCTGACAAGAAATGGGTCGAGATCTCGGATGCGGGCGAAGCCGCGTTCCGGGCGCAGAGCGCAGCCGACGCCAAGCGGTGAGCGGGCGGGCGGCGGGACGGCATGGACTGGCACGGCGGCGCGCCGTATCCATTGGCAATTTAAATAACGAATGGATACACAAGCTCAAACAACAGCAATTATCGGGGTCCGATGGCCGTGCTAATTTATGCGCCCGCCGACCCTCGGTCCAGGCCCACCCGCGGCGGTGTCCCCGTCAGGCTGGCCAAGCCGGGCAGCCGCGCCCTCCTACCCCTATTTGACGAGAACCATGCACAAGAACCTCGAGAGCGACAGCCCCATCGCCCAGGGAAAAAAGCGGATGTCCAGCCTGCTGCTGGCGGCAGGCCTGGCCTTTGCGGCAGCCACGCCGGTCATGGCGGTGCCTCCGATCAAGGCCCATCAAAGCGCTCCCGCCCCGGCGCCCGCCGCGGCCCCTGCCGCGGGCGCCCCCTCGGGTTCGGCGCAGAAGACCGACATCCAGAACCAGGCCGCCTACGAGCGCCTGATGAACAACAGCGGCATCACGCTGCAGTGGCTCTGGTCCGCGCAGCGCGGCAAGTTGACCGCGACGGATGAAAACGACCTGGTCCGCATCGAGGGCACGCAGGCCAACCACGAGGGCACGCTGAAGATCAAGGGCGATATCGTCTCCATCGCCAGCGACCGCTTCGTCTTCCGCGGCACGATCCTGATCCTGGACGCGCCGGACAAGGGCCGGCGCTGCGAACGCAACGGCGAATTCGAGTTCCGAGCGACGGGCAAGCGCAAGTACTGGCGCCTGCAGCAGATGGAAGCCTGCGGCGGGCTGACCGATTACGTGGACGTGTATTACTGACCCGTCCGGCCAGTCAGCCCCTACCCCGTTCAGCCGAGGCGGTAGTAGCCGACCAGTTCCGGGGTGAACGTGACTTTGTCGCTGCCGACGGCGGCAAGAATGCCGCTGCGCACGGCGTCGTTCGGGCTGCCGTACACTTCCATCTGCTTGACCACGCAGTGCTTCATGACTGCGGCTATATGCGGATCCGACACCTCCCAGTGGCGCAGAATCGCTGCGGAATCCGCGTAAAGCTGGAAGCTGTAGCAGAGACCCCGGTCAAGGTCCCAGAAGACCTGGACCATCAATTGCGGCGCATTTTCCTGGGCGAAGCGAACGGCGTCCTCGATGGCTTGCCTGAATTCGTCCGCATGCGCGCGGTCAAAAGCCATAGTGTTGCGCAGCAGGATGGTTCCCGCCTGTTTTTGTATTTCCATGATCCGGATGATCCTCGCGAGTTCTTCGGAACTGGCGACTATGCAGCCACAGCGTGAATTCGGCAAGACGAATTCGCTGGCCGCTTCGGCGCCGTGAAGGCCGTTGCCGCCGACGGTTGGCGCCATCCCCGCTATTGATAGAATCGGGCCTGCATGTCAGGACTACCGCCTGTCGACAGGACGTTCCCGCTGCCTCGGCCCACGATCCGGCAGCGCCTGCACCACAAGGAGACTCCCCATGATTAGCGAACTGGACAAGAAACACTTGGCGCGATGCGTCGAGCTGGCGAAACAGGCGCTGGATGCGGGCGACGAGCCCTTCGGCTCGGTCCTCGTGTCGCCCAGCGGCGAGGTCCTGTTCGAAGACCATAACCATGCGTCCAGCGGCGACCGCACGCGCCATCCGGAATTCGAGATTGCCCGCTGGGCCGCCAATAATGTGCCTGCCGCCGAGCGCGCCGCCTGCACCGTCTATACCTCCGGCGAACACTGCTCCATGTGCGCCTCGGCGCATGGATGGGTGGGTCTGGGCCGGATCGTCTATGCCTGCTCGTCCGCCCAATACCGGCAATGGCTGCAGGAATGGGGCATCGCCCCGACATCGAAGGTGCGCCCGCTGGCCATCGCCGAGGTCGTCGACGGCCTTGCGGTGGAGGGGCCGGTGCCGGAATTCGCCGCACAGGTCAGGCTGCTGCATCAGGAAAGAATGCGACGCCGGGCCCAGGCGCGGTAGCTCCGCCCGGACGGCGGTTACCGCCCGTCTCAATCGTCAGTCGCAATCCGCAGTATTCTCGCTGCACCGCATTATGAACAGGACTCCCGCATGCCCTCTGCCCTGACCAAGTGGCTCGCCAGCATCGCATTCGGCGCGCTCGTCGCCTGGGCCAGTCATGGCGTCCTCGGTCCGGTCATGCTGCGCATGTTCGGACTGGCGGACGCGACGGGGCTTGCCTATGCGGCGGCGCTGGACCGGATGCTGATCACGACCAGCGTCGTGTCGCTGCTGACCGGCGTGACGCTCGTCGCGGCGCTCGTGCGCATTCCCAATTTCCGCCGCCTGCTCGGCTGGGGCTGCGCGGTGCTTGGCCTGATCCTCCTGCTGACCCTGCTGGCCGCCCTGCTCGGCATGGAACCCGGCATCTTCAATCCGGCCACCGGCGGCAAGCAGGCCGCCAACGACGCCTATACGGCGCTGTTTTTCTGGGCACTGATTTTCGGCCTGCCTTATCTGGTGACTGGCCTGGCGCTGACCATAGGCGGCTGGGTCCTGATCCGCAGGAATCCCGGCCCCGGCGCCGCCAGGCCGGCATGACACCGACGCCGCGCCCCCTTACAGTGTGAAATTACCGGGAGCCCAACTGGCTCCGCACTTCCTCTTTCTTCTCGCCCTATTCGCTCCATGTCCAACCTCATCGTCCACGGCGGCACCCCTTTGCGCGGCCGCGTCATCCCTTCGGCCAACAAGAACGCGGTGCTGCCGGTGCTGTGCGCCACCTTGCTGACCGACCAGCCGCTGCGGCTGCACGGCGTGCCCGACATCACGGACGTGCGCAAGATCCTGGACATCTTCCGCACCCTGGGCAGCGACGTCCGGCTGGACGAGTCCACCCGCACCCTGGACCTGCACCACCGCGACACTGCCTTCGATGCCGCCAGCCACCGGCTGCCCGAGGAAATGCGCTCGTCCATCATGCTGGTGCCGCCGCTGCTGGCGCGCTTTGGCGTGGCGCGGCTGGAAGACAACGTCAAGGGCTGCACCTTGGGCGTGCGCGAGATCGATCCGCACGTGGACATCTTCCGCTCCTTCGGCGGCGAGGTGGAACGCGCCAGCGGCTCGCTGCTGGTGCGCAGCAGCGGCCCCTTGAAGCCGACCCATCATTGGCTGGACTACGCCTCGGTGACGACCACCGAGAACTTCGTGCTGTGCGCGGCCGCCGCGCCGGGCGAATCGACCCTGACGAATGCAGCCTCCGAGCCGCACGTGCAGGAGTTCTGCCGCTTCATGGCGATGATGGGCGCGGACATCGACGGCATCGGCACGTCGCGCCTGACGGTGCGCGGCGGCGCCCGCCTGGGCGGCGGCGAATTCACCTTCGAGGAAGACTTCCACGAAATCACCACCTTTCTCGCGCTGGGTGCGATCACGGGCGGCGACGTGGTGGTGCGCAACAGCACGCCGGAAAACTTCCCCCTGATCGACCGTACCTTCGCCAAGTTCGGGGTGCAGATCGTGCACGAGAACGGCTGGTCGCGCGCGCTGCGTTCCGGGCCGCTGAAGGTGCAGACGCCTTTCACCAGCAATGTGCTGACCAAGGTCGAGGCGGCGCCGTGGCCCTATTTCCCGGTGGACCTGCTGCCCATCTTCATCGCGCTGGGCGTGTGCGCCGAGGGCAACGCCATGTTCTGGAACAAGGTCTACGACGGCGCGCTGGGCTGGACCGGCGAACTGTCGAAGTTCGGCGCGCACGTGTTCTCGTCCGATCCGCACCGGCTGATCACGTTCGGCGGCCGGCCGCTGACGCCGGCGGTGGTTGAAAGTCCCTACATCATCCGCGTCGCCATCGCGCTCTTCATGATCGCCAGCAGCATCGACGGCCGTTCGGAAATCCGCAACGCCACGCCGATCCGCCGCGCCCATCCGCGCTTCGTCGAGAACCTGCGCAGCCTCGGCGTGCAGGTGGAATGGACCAGCGAGGAGTAAGCTCTCCAGATACGCACGCCACGGCGCGCAAAACGGGAGCGGGCCGACCGGCTCCCGGCGCGGCGCGCCGCCCTACCCGGGTCATGGCCCCTCACGCAGGAGGCATATCCATGCCGCGCCCGAACCCCTAGGCGGCCCGGGCCTGCTCCGCAGGCCCCAGTTTCAGAGGTTGTTCACGAAGCTGCACCTTCAAGGAGGTGTGTGATGAGCAAACTTTCCGATAGCGCCCTGGATGATCTGAAAGCCTCAGCCCGAGGCCAGGTCCTCAGCCCGGGCGACCCCGGCTACGACGACGCCCGAAAAATCTGGAATGCAATGATAGACCGCCGGCCGGCGGTGATCTTCCGCTGCGCGGGCGCGGCCGACGTGCGGCGCGCCGTGGATTTCGCGCGCGACAACGGCCTGGCCCTGTCCGTGCGCGGCGGCGGCCACAATATCGCAGGCACCGCCGTGTGCGATGACGGGATGATGATCGACCTGTCGCCGATGAAGTCGGTGCGCGTCGATCCCCTGCGGGCCCGGGCCTATGTGGAGCCCGGCGCCACCCTGGCCGATTTCGACCACGAAGCCCAGGCTTACGGCCTGGCGACGCCGCTGGGCGTTAATTCCACCACCGGCGTCGCGGGCCTGACGCTGGGCGGCGGCTTCGGCTGGCTGACCCGCAGGTTCGGCATGAGCATCGACAATCTGCTCTCGGCCGACGTTGTCACCGCGGACGGCAAACTGCTGCACGCCAGCGAGCAGGACAACCCGGACCTGTTCTGGGCGATCCGGGGCGGCGGTGGCAATTTCGGCGTGGTCACGATGTTCGAATTCCAGCTGCATCCGGTCGGCCCCGAGGTGTATGGCGGCCTGGTGGTGCTGCCGCTGGAACAGGGCAAGGCAGCGCTGTCGAAATACCGCGACGCGCTGGCATCCATGCCGCAGGAGCTGACGGTCTGGGCGGTGCTGCGGCTGGCGCCCCCGCTGCCCTTCCTGCCGCAAGCGGTACATGGCAAGCCCATGGTCGCCTTCGCCATGTGCTATTCGGGCGATCCAGCCCAGGGGCCAGCCGCGGTCGAAGTGGTGCGCGGCTTCGGCACGCCCTATGGCGAGCATCTAGGTCCGATGCCGTACTCGGCCTGGCAAAAGGCCTTCGATCCGCTGCTGACGCCCGGAGCTCGCAACTACTGGAAGTCGCACAACCTGGGCGGCCTGGAAGACGGGCTGATAGACGCCATCGTCGCAGCGGTGGAAAACCTGCCGTCGCCGCAATGCGAGATCTTCCTGGGCTACATCGGCGGCGTGGCCGGTGGGGTGCCGGTGTCCGCCATGGCCTATCCGCATCGCTCGGCGCAATTCGCCATGAACGTGCACGGACGCTGGGATTTTCCGGAAGAAGACGAGCGCTGCGTCGCGTGGGCCCGGACGCTGTTCCGCACCACCGAGCCCTATGCGCAGGAAGGGGTGTACGTGAACTTCCTGACGCAGGATGAACCCGAACGTCTGGGCGCCGCCTACGGACCGAACTTCGACCGGCTGGTCCAGGTGAAGACCCGCTACGACCCACACAATCTGTTCCGGCATAACCAGAACATCAGGCCGGCCGCGCCTTGAACTGACCGGATCGCCAGCCTGGCATGGCTGCTATCCTGTTGCCCCGGCATCCGCCGGGGCACGGGCTGTCCTGGTCCGACTCCTGGCGCGCGTGGCAACTACACCTGAGGTTTGATTCGCTGCATGGCTTTCCGCTACTCCCTTCCCCGCATTTTTGCTGTCTGCTTCTCTCTATGGGCATCGTGGTGCTCTGCGCAGACCGTGGCCCTGACCTTCGATGACGGACTCAACCCGGATAAACAGCCCAAGGCCGCCGAATGGAACGCTCAACTGCTGGGGGCCCTGCAAAAGCACGGCATCCAGTCCGCGCTGTTTCCGGCGCTGAGCAGCATAGGCGGCGCCAACGGACTCGGGCTGGTGGAGGAATGGTCGCGGGCGGGACACTGGGTCGGGAACCATACGGCCAGCCACCCCAGCCTGGACGATCCCAAGCTGTCGCTGGAAGCGTTCATTGCCGATGTCGAAACGGCCGATGCCGCCCTCAAGCGCTTGCCTGGATTCGTGCCCATGCTGCGGTTCCCCTACCTGAGAGAAGGCGATACGCAAGCCAAGCGCGACGGCATGCGGGACTGGATGGCCCGCAACGGCTACAGGAACGGACTGGTGTCCATAGACGCCAGCGACTGGTACTACAGCCGCGTCTACGCCGATCATCTGAAGGCGGGCGATGCGGCCAAGGCCCAGGACGTGAAGCAGCGTTACGTCCGCCATCTGCTCGACCGCGCGGCCTATTACGACGGGCTGGCCCGCCAGCTGCTGGGCCGCAGCCCCAAGCATGTCATGCTGCTGCACACCAACCCGCTCAATGCCGAAGCCCTGCCAGACGTAATTGCCGCCCTGACCGAACAGGGCTGGACCATCACCTCGGCGAGCGCCGCGTTTGAAGATCCGCTGTATGCGCAGGCGCCCGCTACGCTTCCTGCCGGCGAAAGCATCGTCTGGGCGCTGGCCAAGGCCCGCAACCTGTCAGACCTGCGCTATCCGGCAGAAGGCTCCGAGTATGAGGAGCCGCTGTTGCGGGACGCCGGACTGCTGCCCTGAGCGGGATAGACCGGAGACTATTTTTTCGCGGCGGCGGACCTCGCCGCCGCATTCGACGCCGGAAAATTTGTTAACGTGGTCAGCAAACCAAAAAAGTAAGCGCTGTCGCTTGTACGCGGGAGAGGAGAATCAAGGGCAATGGCTAATCTTGTTTTGTTGCTGCTGGGCGTGGACTATCTGCGCAAACGCGCTCGCGGCCTGTACGTCATCGGCGGCCTGCTCTTGCTGACAGGCGTCACGCTGTTCATCGACGCGCTCGACAATGCCGTCTACTTCCCGCTGAACTTCTTCGCGGCGCTGATGGTCATCGAGGCCCTGGCCACGCTGATGATCGCCAAGTCCGGGGTGGGCGGGCAGCGGGTGCTGCGCTACGCCAAGGGCGCCATCGTGCTGACCGCCGGCACCCTGGTCCTGGTCGGCCACCATCACGGGCATTTCGTGCTGTCCATGCTGTTCGGCCTGATGTTCCTGGTGGACGGACTGATCCAGTGCATGGCCGCCTATGTGGTGCGCTACGAGCGCTGGCGCTACGTGTTCGCCTCGGGCGTGGCGGAAATCCTGCTGGCCGTCTTCTTCTTCCAGCCCTACCCCACCCATTACGTCGGCACGGTGCCGTACTGCCTGGGGCTGTTCCTGGCGTTCACGGGCCTGCGGCTGCTGTCGCTGGCGCGGCGCGTCCGTCACCTGGATTCCAACCCGGCGCTGGACGTCAATCCACACCCGGACTTCATGCCCACGCGCGTCGAAGTCCACGCGCAGAAGGTATTCGACGGCCCGCCCCTGGAATCCGAGCGCGCGCTGACCGTGCACGTCTGGACGCCCTCGGGCTCCGCCAAGAACGAAACGCGCAACTACCCCGTGGTGAACCGCTACATCGCCGCCGTCGACATCAATGGCGTGGTGTCCACCGGCCACGCGGCGCTGGAATCGCCGGAAGGCGTGTACATCAGCCTGTATCCGGCCCAGGAGATCGACCACTCTCCGGAACAGTTCGGCACCTTGCTGCGCGCCACGGCCGAGAACAATGTGCCGGGCGTGTTCCAGCCCGACTACGCCACCGAGTCCAAGGCCTGGACGCCGTCGACGATGCGGGTGCGCATCCGCAACTACGACGCGGCCAAGCTACAGGCATTCTGGGACGAGTACCGCAAGACCACGACCTACAACTTGACCCACCGGAACTGCTCCAGCTCCGTGTCCAGCGCGCTGGAAGCGGCGCTGGACGGCGTGGTCGGCCGCCTGCATGGCCCAAACGCAGGATGGCGGGTGCTGCTGCGCCTGCTGCTGACGCCGGAACTGTGGGTCGCGGCGCAGATCCGCAAGCGCGCGCTGACCATGGCCTGGACCCCGGGCCTGACGCTGGACTATGCGCGCGCGCTGAGCATGCTGGCCGATCCGCGCCCGTTCGGCTGGTGGAAGATGTCGCAGGACGCGCTGCGCCAGATCGCCCGCATGCGCGCCGGATGGCGCAAGCAGGACCGCAACGCGCATGCCCGCAACGCCGAGCAGGCCGAATCTTCGCAAGGGGCGCAATGAGGGGCGCGGCCCCGCCTTGCGCATGAAGACGCCATGATTCCGCAGATCGTGATCGGGCTGGTCATACTGGCCAGCGCTGCCTGGGGCGCGGCAGCCCTCTGGTTCCAGTCGCCGTTCGCCGGCCGCGCGCGCGCCGTCCTGCCAACGGCCTGGCTGGCGCTCGCGGTGGCGGCGCTGATCGGCCTGTTTGCCGGACAGCCCTGGCCCGCCTGGCTGTATGGCGTTTTGCTGCTGGCCCTGCTGGCCTGGTGGCGCCTGGGCGTGCGCGCGTCGAACGAACGCCAGTGGATGCCGGAAGTGGCGCGCCAGACCGAGGGAACTGTCGATGGCGACATCGTCACCCTGCGCAACGTGCGCAACTTCGACTGGCGCACGCGCAGCGACTACGACGTACGCTGGGAAACCCGTTCCTACGACCTGTCGCGCCTGGACGCGGTGGACCTGGCGCTGTCGTATTGGGGCCGCCCGGCCATCGCCCACGCCATGGTGTCGTTCGGCTTTGCCGACGGCCAGCACGTGGTGTTCTCGGTGGAGATCCGCCGCAAGCTGCATGACGTGTTCTCGGAAATCGGCGGTTTCTTCCGCCAGTACGAACTGTCGGTGCTGGCCTCGACCGAGGAAGACAGCCTGCGCGTGCGCACCAATGTGCGCGGCGAGGAAGGCTATCTGTACCGCGTGCACATGCCGGAAGGCACGGCCCGCAAGCTGTTCCTGTCCTATGTCGACACGGCCACGCGGCTGGTGAAGAAGCCGCGCTTCTACAACACGCTGACGGGCAACTGCACCACCATCGTGTACCGGCTGGCCGACCAGATCGTGCCGGGCCTGCCGCTGGATTACCGCGTACTGTTTTCGGGCTATCTGCCCGAATACCTGTACCGCCTGGACGCACTGGAAGGCGCGGACAGCCCACAGGCCTACCGGCAGGCGGGCCATTACACGCAACGCGCCCGCGCGACGCTCGATGCGGCGCAGTTCTCGCGCAATATCCGGCGCGGCGTACCGGGCGTGCCGCAGGCGGCCGGCCCCGGTCAGGATGACGCGGGCGTACCCGGCGCGGGCGCGCGCAACAGCGCTACGTAAGCCCCCAGGGTCTCCGCGTGGCGTTCTTCCGCGCGCAACCCGACGTGGCCGTCCGCCCTGACGACCAGCAACAGGACATGCCTCACGCCCAGCCGTCCGGCCATCGAGGGATCCAGGTAGCCGTCCACGCCGTCGACATCCGCGTTCGCCGTCAGCGCCATCACGGCTTCGACGATAGCGCCATCGGATAAGGGCTCTACGGCGGCGCGCAGCTGATCGAGCACCTCCCTGGGCGTCCGCGGGCCGCCAAAGATGAAGACCGTATGGCCTTTGCGGTTGGTGTGGTCGTGCAACATCCCCTCGCCTCCCGCCGCAAGACGGATCGGGATCTGGTCCGGTAGTCGCTGACCCGGCGAAACGGGGTCGTGCCGGTCTCCCATGACGATGGGTGAATCGGCGTAGTCGATGTCCAGCTCGGCCTCGGCCACCGCCTCATGATGCTGCGAGGCGCCGTCCTCGAAGGCCTTGCGGATCGCGGCATTGCGCTCGCGCAACACGTCCGGATCGGTGGCCAACTGCGCGCTTTCGGCCTCGTCGCCCGATGCCAGCACGCGCTGCGCGGCGGGACGGCGCTCCGCCTGGTAGCTGTCGAGCAGCCAATCCGAGCACTGCCCGCCGCACACCAGCGCCAGCTTCCAGGCCAGATTGACGGCGTCGTGCAGGCCGGTGTTCATGCCGTGGCCCTGGGCCGGACTGCAGGTATGCGCGGCGTCTCCGGCCAACAGGACGCGGCCGGCCCGGAACTGCCGCGCGACTTTGGTGTAGCAGCGGAAGCGCGCCGGATGGGCAACGTCCTCGAAGCGGGCTTCGGGCAGATAGCGCCGCAGCGTGGACAAGGCATCGGCCACCAGATCGGAGTCTTCGGCGCTGGGCCGCAGATACACGCGCCAGCGCTGGCCGGGCAGCGCCGTCAGGATGACCGGGATGCGGTCCAGGTACGCATAGTTGGCTTCAAAAATCTCGGGCCAGCCGCTGACCGCGGCATCGAACACGGCCCACGGCTGGCTGATGTCGTGGCCGTCCTGTTCGATGCCGGCCAGTGTGCGCACCGTGCTTTGGTGGCCGTCGCAACCTATCACCCATTGGGCCAGCACTTCGATCTCGCCGGCCGGCTGTTCGATCCTGGCCAGCATGCCGTCCGGCCGTTCCTGCAGGTCCACCAGCTTGCTTGCCCGCTGCACGCCGCCACCGTGGCTGGCCAGGTAGTCGGCAAGGATGGTCTCGGTGACCTCTTCCGAAATCCCGATGTTGTAGGGATAGCGGCTGCCGCAAAGGTCCAGATCGATTTCGCCCAGCACCTTGCCGTCGGCGTGGATGCGCGCGCCGCGCTGCTTCACGCCTGCCCTCAGCAGCGGTTCCACGATACCCAGCGAATCGAATATCTCCAGCGAGCGGGGATGGACCACCGTTGCGCGGTCCCATTCCAGCGGCCGCTCATGCGCGTCTATCAGCAGACATTGCACGCCGCGCCGTTGCAGTTCGGCGGCGGTGAGCAGGCCCGCCGGACCGGCGCCAACCACCAGGACTGTCGTTGCGATCACCATGATGAGGCCTCTGGAAACGTCGAGGCGGCCCGGATTGCGCCTCGGCACGAATCCAAAAAAATAAAACCGCGCATGGCCAACCGTCAAAGATATTGAGGCTTACGCCGCTGGCATGGATTGCCGGGCCGGCCTCAACCTTTTGGACCGATCCGTCGCGTTTCAGGGATGGCCGGCCAGCTGCGCGGCCTCGCCCAGCAGCGCGTCCAGCAGGCGGCGCGCCGGCACGGTCAGCGGCGCGTCGGCGCGGTGCGTCACGTAGATGACGGTCTTGGGCAAGGGATCGGCGAGGTCGAGCCGTACCAGTCCTAGCGCCGGGCCGTAACGGTCCAGAAACCCCTGCGGCATGATGCCGATCAGGTCCAGCTGCGGCATCAGCGCCAGCAGCGTGGAGAAGGACTCGCATTCGAGCTGCAGATGCTGGGCGCGCGCCTGCGCTTCATCGGCATAGAGCGCGCGCGGATCGCCCGGTCCCTGCGCCGGCCCGGTCAGCACCCACGCCGCTTCGGCCAGCTCGCTCAGCCGCCGCGCGCCTGCCAGCGGATGCGCGGCGCGCGCGACGATGACAGACTGGCTTTCGAACAGCGGCTGCACAGCGAGGTCGCCGCCGCCGCCCGCCTCGGGCAGCGGCCCCAGCGCCATGTCCAGTTCGCCGGAACGGATGCGTTCCAGCGCCTGCGGATACAGCGTGTCGCGCACCCGCAGCCGCACCTGCGGCCAGCGCGCGCCATAGCGCGCCACCGCGCCCGGCGCCAGCAGGATGGCAGCCGCGGGCGACACGCCCAGCGTTACCTGGGCTTCGGCGCCGCGCAGATGCCAGGCCAGGTCTTCGCGGGCCTTATCGATTTCGCGCATGACCACGGCGGCGCGCGCCGCGAGGATCTCGCCGGCCTGCGCCAGGCGCACGCCCTTGGGCGTGCGCACCACGAGTTCCGCGCCGACCTCTTCTTCCAGCTGGCGCAGCGATTTGGTCAGCGCCGGCTGCGACACATTGAGGACTTGCGCGGCGGCGCGCATGCTGCCGGTCCGGGCCAAGGTAAGCAACAGGTTCAGATGCTGGAGTCGCAAGCCGGCTCTCCGGCCGATTACCTGGGGTAATCGACATCAAAACAATTCAAGGGATGCGCGCGCAGGCCGTCGATAGAATTCCTGCATACCCCATCGGAGACAGGAGCCTAGCATGACCCGAGGCGTGAAGAACATTCTCTTCATCATGTGCGACCAGCTGCGCTACGACCATCTTTCCTGTTTCGGCCACCCCAGGCTGAAGACGCCGAATCTGGACGCGCTGGCCGCGCGCGGCATGATCTTCGACCGGGCCTATGTGCAGTCGCCCGTGTGCGGCCCCTCGCGCATGAGCTACTACACCGGACGCTATGTGCATGCGCATGGCGCCAGCTGGAACTTCGTGCCGCTGAAGGCCGGCGAGATGACCATAGGCGACCATCTGCGGCCGCTGGGCGTGCGTTCCGTGCTGGTGGGCAAGACGCATATGCGCGCCGACGCGGCAGGCATGTCGCGGCTGGGCATAGACCCGGCCTCCGTCATCGGCCGGCGCATCGCCGAATGCGGCTTCGACGCCTACGAGCGCGACGATGGCATCCATCCGTATTCGGGCCACGATCCGGACCCGCGCTACAACGACTATCTGCGCGCGCAGGGCTATGGCGGCGACAATCCCTGGGAGAGCTGGGCCAATTCCGCCCAGGACGCGGACGGCACGGTACGGTCGGGCTGGTTCCTGAAGTACTCCAACCTGCCGGCGCGCGTGCCTGACGAGCATTCGGAAACGCCGTACATCACGCGCCGGGCGATGGACTTCATCAGCGAGGCCGGCGAACAGCCCTGGTGCCTGCACCTGTCCTACATCAAGCCGCACTGGCCCTATCTGGCGCCGGCGCCCTACGCCGGCATGTATGGCGCGGAAGACGCGCTGCCGGTGGTCCGCTCCGACGCCGAACGCGCCGATCCGCATCCCGTGTACGCGGCGATGATGCAGCATCGCGTGTCGGCGACCTTCTCAGAGCCCGGCGTGCGCGAGGCGGTCATGCCCGGCTATATGGGACTGATCAAGCAGATCGACGACCAGCTCGGCGTGCTGTTCCGCTTCATGGAGGCGCGCGGCCTGTTCGATAACACCATGATCGTGTTCACCTCCGATCACGGCGACTATCTGGGCGACCATTGGATGGGCGAAAAAGACCTGTTCCATGAACCCGTCATCCGCATGCCGCTGATCGTCTACGACCCGGACCCGCGCGCCGATGCGGCCCGCGGCACGCGCTGCGCGGCCATGGTCGAAGCGATAGACCTGGCGCCGACCTTCCTGGAGGCATGCGGCGGCGTGCCGGTGCCGCACATCATGGACGGCCGTTCACTGCGCCCCCTGCTGTTCGGCCAGAAGCCACGGGATTGGCGCGACCACGTCATCTGCGAATACGACTACGCCTTCCAGGATTCGCGCATCGCGCTGGGGACGCCGGCGCGCCAGGCCTGGCTGCGCATGGTGCGCGATGAACGCTGGAAGTACGTGCTGGCCGAAGGCTACCGGCCGATGCTGTACGACCTGCAGGAAGACCCCAATGAATTCGTCGACCTGGGCGCGTCGCCCGCGCACGAGGCGGTGCGCAGGCGCATGGAGGACCTGCTGTTCCGCTGGGCGCGCCAGCCGCGCCAGCGCGCCACGGTGGCCGACGGCACCATCGAGTCCATCGAAGTTCAGCCGCGCATATCCGAAGGCGGCATCCTGATCGGCTATTGGGACGAAGCCGACCTGGCCCGCGCCCGGCAGACCTTCAAGCCCCGTTTCGCATCATCCAACCCGCTCGTGAAGCCGACGCTGGATCGGCTCTCGCAATCCTGAGGAGTGCAGCATGATTCTCGAAACCCCCGACATCACCCGCGCCCAGGCCGGCCTGGACGGCGTCTCCTGGAACATCCTGGGCCAGGTGTACGTGCCCAAGCAGGTCAGCCTGGACAGCATTTCCTGGCACGCCACTTTCCCGGAAGAATCCTTCGTGCCGCCGCACGTGCATCCCAACCAGGACGAGTACATCTTCGTGCTGGACGGCCGCATCGACCTGCTGCTGGACGGCAAGAAGACTTCGGCCGGCGCGGGCGACCTGGTGCGCATGCCTCGCGGCGTGCCGCATGCGTTCTTCAACAATTCGGGCGTCGCCGCCACCGCGCTGTTCTGGGCCGCGCCCGCGGGCAAGCTGCTGGAGCTGTACCGGCGCATCCACAACATGTCGAGTCCGGCGGAGGTGGTGGCGGTGGCGCCGGAATACGACGTGATCTTCATGCCGCCTGTTTCGTCAGCGGCCTGAACCATGCACCGCCGCACGCTACTGAAGGGTCTGTCCGGGGCCGTCGCCTGTACCCTGCCGTGGTCCGCGCGGGCCGCGTACCCGGACAAGCCCGTACGCATCATCGTGCCGCTGCCCGCGGCGAGCCCGCCCGACGTGCTGGCGCGCGTGATCGGCGAAAGGCTGCAGCGCCTGTGGGGCCAGCCGGTGGTGGTTGAGAACCGGCCCGGCGCGACCGGCATGATAGGGCTGGACGCGGTGGCGCGCAGCGCTCCCGACGGCTACACCGTGGGCATCATGTTCCTGACCCACACCGTGCTGCCGGCGCTGTTCGGCAAGGTGTCCTATCGCACGGACGGCGATTTTGCGCCGATCGCCAATCTGGTCTGGTTATACAACGTGTTGATGGTCCCACCAGACAGCGAGTACACCGACGTCCGCGGCCTGGTTGAACAGGCCAAGCGCCAGCCCGGCAAGCTCAGCTATGGTTCCGGCGGCAATGGCTCGCCCGCCCATCTGCTGGGCGCGGCCTTCTGCCAGGCGGCGGACATAGACATGCTGCACGTGCCATTCAAGGGCCCTGCGGAAGCCGCGCAGGCGCTCATGGGCGGTTACGTGCAGACCATGTTCGCCACCGCCTCCGTCGCCGTGCCGTTGGCGCAATCGGGCAAGCTGCGCGCGCTGGCGGTCACGCGCGATGGCGGCATCGACGCCCTGCCCGGCGTGCCCACGCTGGCCGCGGCTGGCGTGCCAGCCTACAACCTGAAGGAATGGGAGGGCATCGTCGCGCCTGCGGGCACGCCGCCGGACCTGATCGCCAAATGGAACGGCGCCATGCAGGCCATCCTGGCCGACGCCGGGGTGCGCGACAAACTGGCCGGCCTGGGCATGGAAGCCGCCCAGCCCAATACGCCGGCCGAGTTCGCGGGACTGATACGGGGTGAGCTGCAGCGCTGGTCGGCGTTCGTGTCGGAGCAGAAGCTGCGCAACGGATAGGCCGCCGCGCCCTCGGGGCAGGCGGTCATGCGCGCTCGCCTGCCCGCCTCGTTGTCGCGCCGCCGGCATGCCCGCCAGGCCGGAGCCGGCGGCTTGTGCGGCCGCTTGGCTGCCACTTACCGGGCGACGCCTCCCACCCGTCCCAGAAACTCCAGCACCGCCAGATAGGACCCCTCGTTGCCTGCCGCATTGGCGCTGGGCGTTCCCCCCGCGTCCAGCAGCAGGCCGGACATCGCGTGCGGCTTGCTGATCAGGGTGGCGGGCAGGCAGGGATAGTGCACGTGATGGCCGGCGCCCATGCAGACATGGTGGAAAGTCGGCAGGCCATGTTCCTGGCGCCGGCGCATGACGATTTCCGAGTACGCGGTGCTCGGCCAGAAGCCGTCATCGGAAGCGCTGACCAGCAACACCGGACCGGGATAGTTCTCGACCGGAATGCGGGCGCGCTCGAACGCGGCGCTGTCGCGCGTGGCGCTGAGGAAGGCGTGGGTCTGACGGTATGGCGGCTGCGAGGCGTAGGCCGCGTCCCAGTTGGCGCTGGCGTTGTTCTGCCAGAGATGCGGCAGCGGCTCGCCGGCCTTGGTCCAGACCTGCGCATCGCGGCCGGTGCCAGGTGCGCCGGCGCTGACCACGCCGTGCATGACGGGCGACGGCACGTAGGCGACCACCGCGCTGACCAGCTCCGGATAATGCGAGGCCACCAGCAGCGAGGTCTCGCCGCCGCGGCTGATGCCGGACAAGGCCACGAAGCCGTCGCGCGGCGCCAGTTCGGCGCGGGCCCAGCGCAACACGTGCTCGAAGTATTCCAGCGGCATGTCATTCAGGTACTTGGGACGGCCCTCGTAGTTGAAGATGGCCAACGCCAGGCACTGGTAGCCGCGGGACGCGAACAACGCGGCGCGCGGCGCGTTGACGCCGCCCGACGAGCCGTTCATGTAGATCACCAGCGGGTGCGGGCCAGGGCCGGCGGGCGTGTAAAGCTCGCCCGACAAGGTCATGCCGCCGACCTGCTCGCGCACCGCGCGGTGCGTCACGCCGTCGGCCAGGAACTCCTGCACCAGGGTGGCCGTAGCGGTGTGGCGTCCATCGCTGGCTTCGATGCGGATGGCGAGCGGCTCGGTCCGGTCGGGCGGGAACACCACGCTGGCGATGTCCTCGCACGCCATGGACCAGACGATGCCCATGGCCGAGGGTTCGGCATAGCTGCCGGACACGGGGCAATCGCGCGCCAGGTCCAGGCTGCCGTCGTGGCCGGCCACGAATACGGCCTGCGAGCGCCACGGCGCGCCGCACATCGTCATGCTGGCCGTGATGGTGATGAAGGCATAGGCCGGAAAGCCGCTCACGCGGATCTCGCGCGCCACGTCGATCAGGGCGCGTTCCGGGGTAACGGTAATGCTGGGTTGTTCTGCCACGGTGGCTCCTTAGCTCTTCAGGTCGGTCTTGGGTACGCCGTTGGCCTTGATCACCTGGGCCCACATGGCGGATTCGTCGGCAATGACCTTGTCCAGGTCGGCCGAGGAGGTGAACTCCACCGTCACGCCCTGGTCGGCGAACTGCTGCACCAGGCCGGGATCGCGCGTGCCTTCGCGCACGGCGTTCTCCAGCGCGGCAACCACCGGAGCAGGCATGGCGGCCGGGCCGGAAATCATCATGCGGGTATAGAGCTCGAAGCCGTCCACGCCCGCTTCCTTCATGGTGGGCACGTCCGGCAGGCTGGAGAGGCGCTTGTCGGAAGTGACCGCCAGCACCTGCAGCTTGCCCGACTTGATGTTAGGCAGCGCCGAGGTCGGGAAGTCGAAGGTGCTCTGTACCGTGCCGGCCATCAGATCCAGCAGCGCGGGGCCGCTGCCCTTATAGGGCACGTCCTGGAACTGGGTGCCGGTCTTGGACTGGAAATGCAACAGCGCCAGATGATTGATCACGCCGCGTCCGGCGTGCGCGCACGTGATGTCGCCGGGCTTTTTCTTGGCCAGCGCGATGAACTCCTGCACGTTCTTCACCCCCAGATCGGGGTGCACGATCAGCAGCATCGGCGACTTGCCCATGGAGCCAAGCTGCTTGAAGTCCGACGGTTGGTAAGGCAGGTTGTTGTAGAGCAAGGGGTTCAGGATCATGCCGTTGGTGCCGGCAAAGCCCAAGGTGTAGCCGTCCGGTTCGGCACGCGCCACGGCCACCGTGGCGATGATGGCCTGGCCGCCGGGGCGGTTTTCCACTACCACGCTCTGTTTCAAGGTCTTGCCCATGCGCTCGGCCAGGGCGCGCGCCGCAATGTCGGTCAGTCCGCCGGGGGCAAAGCCCACCAGCAGCCGCACTGGGCGGGTAGGAAAGGTGTTCTGCGCCCAGGCGGGGCGCGAGATCAGGGGCAGCGCGGCAAGCGCGCCCAGGGCATGGCGGCGGGTGAATCGCATACAACTCTCCAGGCAAGGACAACGCCCCCGCGCCCGGGAGAGGCCGCGGGGCAAAGCAATCGAAGGGAAAGGACGCGCGGACGGCCCGCCTTACGGCAAGCTGTCACGGCGTCAGTATGTTGTATGCAATACCGCGGACGGGCTATCTAGGGATATCCCGAGGCTCCCAGGAGGAAGCAAGGCTTGTATTCCGCAATGCGGTATTTGGTATGCGATCTGATAAACCGTCCGGCCTGGGCCTAAGCCTTGGTCATCAGCTTCTTCCAGCCTTCCAGGCCCAGCCGCTTCATCGTGTCGATGTTCTTCTCGTAAATCTCCGCGGCGTCCGGGAAGGATTCCACCGCGCGGTCGATGCTGTCTTCGCGCAGCAGATGCAGGATCGGATACGGCGAACGGTTGGTGTAGTTCTCGATGTCGTCCGGCTGCGTGTCGGCGAACTGGAACTGCGGATGGAAGGTGGCCACCTGCAGTTCGCCCACCAGGCGCATGCGCTTGAGCAGGCGGTCCGACAGTTCCTCGAAGTCATTGAAATCCAGGAAGTCGTCCAGCGCGTCCGGGATGATCAGCAGCGTGGTGTCGATCTGCTCGGGATCGGTCTCGGCCAGCAGCGCCAGCTCGTCCTGCAGGTCGGTGAGGACGCCTTCGGCGTCGGTGGCGTCGCTGACGGCAAAGCGGATCTGGTCCTTGACCTGCACCGCCTTGGCGAAGGGACAGAGGTTCAGGCCGATGACGGCCTGGTTCAGCCAGTGCTTGGTCTCAGCGACCACGTTGGCGTAGGCGTCGGAAGTGGAAATCATGGGGGGCCATCCTGGAAAAAAGAAAAGCGCGGGCGTTGCGGCCCGCGCTAAGAACAGCGTCGCCGCCGCTTACGCGGTGGGCATGGCCGCCATGGTCTGGGCCACGGCCGCGGTCAGCTTCTTGCCGTAGGGCACGTGCAGGAATTCATTGGGGCCGTGGGCGTTGGACTTGGGACCCAACACGCCGCAGACCATGAACTGGGCCTTGGGGAAGCCCTTCTGCAGGATGCTCATCAGCGGAATGGTGCCGCCCTGGCCAATATAGCCGCAGGACGCGCCATAGTATTGCTGCGAGGCGGCGTCCAGCGCCTGGGTCAGCCAGGGCGCGGAAGCCGGGGCGTTCCAGCCGGTGGCGGCGCCTTCGTTGGCCTTGAACAGCACCTTGGCGTTGTAGGGCGCGTCGGCTTCCAGCAAAGCCTTGATCTCTTGCGAGGCGGCCACGGCGTCCACCAGCGGCGGCAAACGCAGCGATAGCTTGAAGGCCGTGCGCGGACGCAGCACGTTGCCAGCGCTGGACAGCGGCGGCAGGCCTTCGGCGCCGGTCACCGACAGGGTCGGGCGCCAGGTGCGGTTCAGCAGGGCCTGTTCGGGTTCGGTCGTCATGGGCAGCACGAAGCCGCCGTCGGCGCCGCAGCTCCAGGGGAAACGGCGCCAGACTTCGTCGCCCAGGATGCGCGCGGTGGCGTGCACTTGTTCCACGCGATCGGCGGGAATCTCGCAATGCAGGCTCTGCGGCAGCAGGCGGCCGGTGCCGCTGTCTTCAAGGCGGTCCAGCAGATGGCGCAGGATGCGGAACGAGGACGGCACCACGCCGCTGGAGTCGCCCGAGTGCACGCCTTCGTCCAGCACCTGCACTTCCAGCGTGCCCGACACCATGCCGCGCAGCGAGGTCGTCATCCAGAGCTGGTCGTAGTTGCCGGCGCCCGAGTCCAGGCACACCACCAGGGCCACGTTGCCCAGGCAGTCGCGCAGCGCGTCCACATAGGGCAGCAGGTCGTAGCTGCCGGATTCCTCACAGGTTTCGACGATGCCGACGCAGCGCGGACGCGGAATGCCCTGCTTGTCCAGCGCCATGATCGCGGTGAGCGAGGCGTACACGGCATAGCCGTCGTCGGCGCCGCCGCGGCCATACAGCTTGCCGTCTTCGAGCTTGGGGGTCCAGGGGCCGAGGCCCGCGCGCCAGCCGGAGAATTCGGGCTGCTTGTCCAGGTGGCCGTACAGCAGCACGGTGTCGCCGTTGTCGCTGCGGGTGGCGGGCGCGTCAAAGAAGATGACGGGCGTGCGGCCCGGCAGGCGCACCACTTCCAGCTTCAGGCCGGAGACCTTCTGCGCCTCGACCCACTGCGCGGCGTCGCGCACCACGCGTTCGATGAACGCGTTCTTTTCCCAGTCCGCGTCGAACGCCGGGCTCTTGGCCGGGATGGCGATGTAGTCGGTCAGCGCCGGGATGATCTCGTTGTCCCATTTGTCGTCCACGAAAGCCTGCAAGGCCTTCGGGTCCAGGGTGGGAGGAAGAGCGTCTTCGGGGATGCGTGCGTTCATGGCGCGGGATCCTGTGTGCGGAGGGGGATAGGCAATCCGCTATTTTATGCCTGCGCGGCGCGGCTGGCATCTTTTGTCCCTGATTGGATCTGGTGACACATGCCCCCACGCCGCTAGCCACATCTCGTCTACTGAAGTATCGCCCCCCCTTGGGGGCCTCGCTGATTATTGAATTGAAAGTACCTAGCGTCCCGCCCGTTGAAGGTCTTCGTCTTGGCTGGATCTAGCGCTTCGATTCGCACCTGCGTGGCCGGAGATTGGACATTGCTGACCGCTTCCAAGTAAGCCTTCAATGCACCATCGCGATCACCATCTGAAAGCAGCAGGTCGCCTTCAATCTGCAAGCCCTGCGCGCGTAACGCCGGAATGGATTTCATTTGCTGCGAGAGATTGTTGGCATTACCCAAGGCATTGCTATCGAACTTTCGGAATATATGACCCGCATCCTGAAGGGAAACTGCTGGCGTCGAGGCATTGTGGAATATGACCGGCGTCCCCGCCTGCGCTGCGATTCTGCCTGCCAACTGCTGGACCGCCGGCGCCGAAGCGGTTTTGGGCGAGGCGATTTCAGCTTCCTTCAGAGCAATAACCGCGGCGTCCGAAAATTGCGTGGACGACAAGGTATCTGCTGCGAGTACCCAACGCGCACTCACAGGAAGGTCGGGATTGTTCTGCGTAACGAGATCATAAGCGACCCGCGCCGCCTCTCGCTGCGCCTCCGCACTGGTACTCGGCAAGCGCGAAAGGCGTGATGCAACAACCGGATCACTCAAATATGTATCGAGCTGAGCCAGATAGCTACGCGCTGCTTGTTCGCGGGCGGCAGCGACTAGGGCTGGCTTAACCTTGACGATTACATGTCTTTCTTCATTTGTACCGTTGCTGAGCACGAACGAATATTCAGATAGGTTGGCTTCCTTTAGAAGATTGATGCGAAGAATTTTCGATTCATACGCCTGAAGTTCTTGCGGTGTTTCATCTGGAACGATGTACAACCCTCGATCCGAGATGTCTCTGATGTAATAGCGAACCGTAGTTCGACTTGAGTTGTAGACCCTGGCTTGCCCCTGAGCCCCCTGCAGCGTATAAACGTATCTTCCGTTTTCCTGTAGAAAATCGGGAGTTACCAATCTTGCCTCAGGGTCGGAAAATACAAAACGATTCATCGCGTTGATCAGCATGATAAGCGATTGATGCTGCGCCCTGTCTGGTTTCACAATAGAGATATGGTCGCTGTCACTAATGGCAGCAGGCGCCAGTTCATCGATGCAGATACGTGTCGCGCTGGAACGCGTTACGACGGAAAGGCCCTTCGTTGGCAGAGCTTCGTACGCGCAACTGGTCTTAGGACGCGGACGCATCAAACTCCAATCCTGAAGCAGCCCTTGCAGGAACGTGTTTCGATCTGCCCAATTCATATCCCGCAGCGCCTGATTGGACGAAAAAAAAGACGCTACATTGGCAATCTCGGCACCTTCCGCCGGAGTTGCGTAGAACAACACAAGGGGAACTTTCTCCCGCAGATCACGATTGATGATCAATGCGCGCATCGCAACCAACCCACCCATGCTATGCCCCACGAGCACAATTTTCTTGTACGACATGACGCCAAGCGCTTCCAAGTTGGCAGAGAGGTTGTTAGCGGCTTCCACAATATTGTCCGAACCCTTCTGAACATACCTAGACGCAAAGCCAAACGCGAACATATCGACCTTCGCCCCTATCGGCGAATCTTTGGCATATTCAAAAAACGTCTTACCCTGGCTATTTGTCCAAGTCCCAACGGTATCCCCGAAAATACCATGAATGAAAACCAGGGCAATGTCATTCCCCTGTGAACGATAGAGCCAACGCGAGTCTGTGGACGCAAGGTCTGCCGGAGACTTCATAGGCGGGCCTGCCGGTGCCGTTGCGGCGCCGGAGACAGTCGCGGCCTGGGTATCAATACCTATCAGCATCATTGGAGTTAACGCTGCGCCTGCAAGCCTCAGGAGCAACATTGGTGCAAAAACTCGCACCACGAACTCGTTCACCAACCTGGCAAATTCCATGATCTGTCTCCTTCTTTTCTTCCTCAAGAGGATTTCCTTGAATCAACCATGAGCTCCATTGTGTAGACAAGGCTAAAATAAATTGAGGCGAAAAATAAAAAGAATTCCAACAAGCGTGAAGCGTGAAACGGAATTCTCCTCTGCCAAAAAAAGGCTTGAAAAATCCACCCCTCGTTCATCTTCAGCCCATCGGCTCCCGAAGCCAGGCGTGACAACGCACTTCACGAACAAGCTCTCGAATCCAAAATCTAATCGCACAGGACGAAAAGCTCTAATTTCCACACGTTGGCACCGATGCGTTTGATGCAACGCATTCCCCAACGATTTCGATTTTGCACTCTGCCGTAGGTTTCCAGGAAAAAACTCCTCCCGTTTCTTCAAAGCAGGTTCGAAATCGCGCCGAAGGACCGGCCTTGTGAAGCAATTCCTGCGCCAACGGATCAGATCCGGCATATTCGGCGACACCACGCGGCCGCGCCTTGATATGCTCAATCAAACATGCATGGAATTTAATTTTCTCCGAACTCGAGTCAGCGCTATCGGCATACGTGTCTATTGCGCGATACTGGCGCTTGTATAGAACATTGAAGACGCCGGCGCCCTCAGGGTCGTGAGTGCAGGCCATGTGTCGCTGAGATTCCGCCATGGCACCATCCACAGCGATACGCTCTATCGGCAACCCTTCCTTGAATGCTTGGTCCCACATCCAATTCAGCGACACCATACTTAACCCCTGCGGTTCTCCCGTATAACCGCCGCCGACATCAGCGTGGGCACCAGCAAAATAAACCTCCTCCACGCGTTCATTGATATTATTTTTCCATGAATCACCGACTATGACGATGTTTGGGTCCAATTCGCAGTCAGCCACGAGGTGCCTCCGCGTGAGGAGGATTGGGGTGAATATTCTGGATCGGTTGTCATCAAGTGCAATTGCTTGCGCTGCCTTCTTGACGTTGCAGAGTTGGTCTGCGTAGCGAGGATTTGGAACATCTACATTCTCCTCGTAGTCCGGCCAGCCAAGAGCTTCTACAGTGTCCCATAACCCCATGAATCTGACAGAAACGGGGGTCATTTTCAGCCACGCCTCGTCCTGTATCGCCCTGCTGATATCGGCTGCGCGTTGCACGCTTGTAACTGCTGCACATCTGGAGTAGGTCGCCCATGTACTGCATTTGAACGCATCAAATATCGAGGCGGAGAGAACCTCAGGAGAAGGACGAGACGATTGTGGAACAGCTATGCTCGGTAGTCCGGCGTGGTACAACATTGAAGCAAGAACCCGTGCCGCATATGCTCCTCGGCTAAAGCCAAACAAGTATATTTCGTCGCCCGCTCGGTATTGCTGCAAGAGGAAGGAATAGGCTTCACGCACACGGAGGCCCAGCCCCCATGCTGTAGCCATCCCAATTGCTTTCCCGTGCGCTCCAACACCTTCGATGTAAAAGGCGGTGACTTGACCAGTGGCCACTACCGACTTATAGAAAGTCCAGACATTTGTTGCCGAACGTTCATCATTGGAGGTTCCATCAAAGAAAATGGCAATCTTTTTGGAGCCTACGCTAGTGTCGTCTGGCGCACGCTCCTCTCCTTTCTGGCCTCCAGGTATGAAAACCGACGGTACTGGAGCCCTAGCGGTGCCACACCCCACCAAAATCGTCACTAGAATAAACGTTCCAACTCCCCGCATCAACATGCAAGTGATCATATCCATCCCCTTAACATAAGTTAAAGTCAGGAAATATCGAAACATTATCAATAGGGATTAGCGCTTGATTTAAATTAATACCAAAGTGGAAAAGCCGCTCGCCATAGAGAAATTATCGAACAGTGGCCCCGTCTCAAAAATTCCAACCCATCATGCGAATACCGTGCATTTTCTCCGACCTCATACGAAAAATGCAAGCTGGGATGAATACCATCCAACAAAAAAAACGACCTATAGCAGCCATCCATATTTACTAGTTTTTTCTTACTAGAAAAAAATCCGACGCGTCCATGCTGTTCACATAGGCGTCGAGATTACCTCCAATCTTTTCCGACTGCGAAGCAGTGAAGCAAGGTTCCCTGTACGCGTACTAGATGGAGAAAACCGTTCCCATGAATGCGGACTTGATTGGTTCTGGACGCGAGAGGGTTTGGACGGATGCTGACCTACCTATCCGTGTTGGCGGGTATATATTGGTTCACCAGCTTTTCCCGCACGCTCAATCTGATCGAACCAGGCTGCAGGTTCCCTAAATTTTCCTGTTTGCTTCAGGACAGCCAGCCCTACAAAAAATTGCGCAAAAAATCTGGCTATTGGTCGGCCGTCGGATTGCGCATTGATCGCGTCATCCGACAGCAGCCCTCCACATAGACACATCGGGGGCAGTGCTTTACGCCAGAGGTAACCCGGTAGCTGCTTTTGAAGCCAACACTGCGCCGGCAATTCCTTCGCCACAGCCTCCCCCAAAACACAACCGGTCTATCCAAAGCGCTGCGGCTTTACGGATTGCTAGGCACTGCCCCACCGGGCACCAAGAGAAACGGTAGCGTTATCTTCTGTGGACGGGCGGCGTGTTCAACGTTCAGGCACCCAGCAAGGCCGGTTCTCCGCTGCGGCCCACGGCCGGCGCGTCGGCGTCGATCACGCGGCCGGTTTGCAGCTTGAACACCGCCACGGCTTCGCGCAGGCGCTGCGCCTGAGTCTCCAGCGAGGCTGCGGACGCCGCGGCCTCTTCAACCAGCGCGGCGTTCTGCTGCGTCACGCTATCCATTTGCGACACGGCCTGGTTGACCTGCTGGATGCCCTGCGACTGCTCCTCAGAGGCGCTGGAGATCTCGTTGATGATGTCCGTCACGCGGCGCACCGAGGTCACGATTTCCTGCATGGTGGCGCCGGCGGCTTCCACCTGGTCCGAACCGATGGACACCTTCTGCACCGAGTCGTCGATCAGGCCCTTGATTTCCTTGGCGGCGGCGGCGCTGCGCTGCGCCAGGGCGCGCACTTCGCTGGCGACGACCGCGAAGCCCTTGCCCTGCTCGCCCGCGCGCGCCGCTTCCACGGCCGCGTTCAGCGCCAGGATGTTGGTCTGGAAGGCGATGCCATCGATCACGCCGACGATGTCGGCGATGCGGTTGGAACTGTCGGCGATGCCGCGCATCGTGCCGACCACGTCGCCCACCGCCCGGCCGCCGCGCGAGGCCACCTCGGACGCCGCCACGGCCAGTTCCGAGGCACTGCGCGAGCTTTCCGCGTTGTTCTTCACGGTGGACGACAGCTCGTCCATGCTGGCGGCGGTTTCTTCCAGCGACGCGGCCTGCTGCTCGGTGCGCGAAGACAGGTCGATGTTGCCGGCGGCGATCTCGCGTGCGCCGGTGTGGATCTCTTCCACGCCCAGGCGTACGGCGGATACCGTGCGGGCCAGGCTGTCCTGCATGCGCTTGACGGCGCCGTACAGCACGCCGATTTCGTTGTTGCCGCGTTGCTCGATGCGGTTGGTCAGGTCGCCGGCGGCGATGCGGTCGAACAGGCGTCCGGCTTCATGCAGCGGACGGAACACCGAGCGGCCGAACACCGCATACAGGCCCACCACCAGCGCGGCCACCACGACCAGCAGGCCGACCAACACCGCGATCGCTGCGTTGATGCGGGAGGAAGCCTCGCGCGCCACGCGCTGGCCGACTTCGTCGGCGTAGTCCAGGTACTTCTGGATGGCCGCAGTGAAGGTGAGGCCCAGCGGCGTCACTTTCTCCAGATTCAGTCGACCGGATTCCTGAGCGTTGCCGGCGCGGATGGCCGCGATCATCGGCACGATCGCATCGCGGTGATAGACGTCGTAGGCCGCCAGGGCCGCGTCCAGCAGCGGCTTGCCCTGGGCCGAGGTTTCCGGCGTCTTGCGCACCAGATCGATCAGCTCGCCGGCCTTCTTGGTATAGCCGTCCAGGCGCTGCATGCTGGCCAGGTTGTCCAGGCTCTTGCCTTCCATCAGGGCGGTCTGGGCGGACAACAGCACCAGGCGGGCCCGCAGCAGTTCAGTGCCGGCGCCGTTCACGGCATTGGCGCGGACCAGGTTGGTGTCCAGCAGGACTTCGATGGAATTGCGATTGGAGGTCAGCTGCTGATGCACGGCGATGCCGGTTAGCAGGAAAAGCGCGAAGAAAACGGCTAAAGCGGTCGTCAAGACCGCGCGAATACTGAGATTCTTGAACATTGGGGTCACTCCGGGTTGCGTATAGCGGCTACCTATGCTTTACGACAGGTTGCAATGAAAAGTTAAATATCTCATTGCGTTGCACGCCTCGAATCCAGAGCAGGCTTGACGGAACATAAAAACCGCCCCGCCATTCGGACCCAAGAGGTCCAAATGGCGG
>NZ_JCBAMT010000022.1:0-86557 GCF_059760445.1 Achromobacter sp. D7-1
CGGCCGCAGCCCGGTTCCATATGGCGGTCGCCGGCAGGCGTGCCGGGACTAGCGTACGGAAACGAGGGCGTGGGATCGGTCATCGGATGGGGAGCGCCAGGCGACGCGCCCCATCCGAATGGTCGGGTTCGCAGCCAGTCCTGGCGAAGCAATTTGTATGCCATGGGGCATTCCCGCGACAAGTCGGGGAAACCTGATGGCCGGGCAGGATTATAGGCACCCTGGCGGGGATTGGTGGCACCAGAGCGGTGCGCGGCGTTTCAAGGGGTGGACAGACCGCGTGTCAGGTCGAAGTTCAGTGTGTCTGAATTTCACCTGGGCACGGATCGCCGGTCCTGCGGACGCTGCATCATTGAGACTTGAATTTGGTCCGCGTATTGGTGCGCAGCAAACAGAACGGGCAGGGGCGGGCCAGTCTGAGGATAGGCGGGCGCCACGGGCCGATTTGATGAACCGGTTGCTCAAATAGGGAGGCCCCACCGGAGTGGGGCCATCGTTCGGACCTAGTTGCATCACCAGCATTCACATCTGGGAGTGGCTTTGCTAGGGCAGCGCGTCGACTGTAGCGTTTTTGAGCATGGCTTTCAACCAAGTTTTCGGCGGCGCGTGCAGGACTGCCTTCTTGGAAGGAGAAATAGGACCAATGGAATGGGAACTGCGTGAAACGGTGTTCTCCGCCCCTCGAATGGGGCGCTACCTGAACAGCTATGGCGGAGACGTGTTACGGGCGGCCGTTGCCTACGATCACAATGTCCTGTTGGCGCAGGCGCTCATGCCTGCCTTGCAGACGATGGAAATAGTCCTTCGAAACGCCATCCATCGAAGCTTGAGCAGGTCGATGGGAAGCGTCGACTGGTGGAATGGTTTGCCCTCCCCTGAGTTCGAGTGGTTGCAAAGGGCGGTGGGCGACGCAGGGGTCAAGATTCAACGACGCCGGGAACGCGTCACCACCGATAAGATTGTTGCCGAGTTGACTTTTGGATCTTGGACGCGGCTGTTCAATGCCCAACATGGACGCACGTTATGGGGGCGTCTCCTCCTGGCCTTTCCCACCTGTCCCAAAGCCAAGCGTCAGCGCGGCCCCATCAGTTCGTCCCTGAACCGCATTCGCGACTTGCGAAACCGAGTCATGCACCATGAACCGTTGCTGTGGGTAGCGCCTTCGGTGAAGGATATACACGACGATATCCAGGAGGTCCTGGACTGGATCGATCCGGGCATCAACCGCTGGCTCGTCCATCACGACTCCCTGCCAGCGAGATGGGCTGAATGCGCGGCGATTTGAATGCCGCAGCCCAGGCTCGATGAAATTCGAGGCATGGAACGGCCCGTTGCAGCCGCAGGCGTGCCGATCCGGGTTTCACGAGCCTAAAATCACCTGCATGAACCGCGCGCGTGCGCGGCAAGCTGGAAGACCCCATGCAAGATATACAACTGCTGCTGGAACAGTACGGCGGGTGGCTCGTATTCGCCAACGTGCTGGTCGAGCAGGCCGGCCTGCCGGTGCCCGCCTATCCCATGCTGATCGCCGCCGGCGCGCTGGGCGGTGCGGGCGGGTGGCTCGTGCCCTGGATGGCGGCTACGGTCGCTTGCCTGCTGGCTGACAGCCTCTGGTACGCGGCCGGGCAGCGCTATGGTTCGCGCCTCTTGGGCGTGATCTGCAAGATGTCGCTGTCGCAGGATTCCTGCATCCGGCAGACGCAGCGCCTGTACCTGCGCATCGGCGTGCGTGCGCTGCTGGTGTGCAAGTTCCTGCCGGGTGCGGGCGCGCTGTCCACCGTCATGGCGGGCCTGACGGGCACGCCCTATCGCCGCTTCCTGGGTTATGACCTGGTGGGCTCGCTGATCTGGTCGGGTTCGGCCCTGCTGCTGGGCGGCCTGTTCCACAACGTGGTGAACGACTTCCTGGAAATCCTGGGCACCTATGGCGCCATGGGACTGGGCGTGCTGGCGTCGGTGCTGGCGCTGTACATCCTGGCGCGCTTCCTGCGGCGCCGCATCCTGCTGCGCAGCTTGCGCGTGATTCCGCGCCTGTCGGTGGACGAGTTGATGCAGTGGCGCCAGGACGGCCGCAACGCGCTGGTTTTCGACGTGCGTCCCGAAGCGATGCGCGAAGAGCAGCGCATTCCCGGCGCCATCGCGGTGGACCTGAAGGCGCCCTTGCCCCGGCTGGACGCCGAGGCGCTGGAATCCGACATCGTCGTGTACTGCGCCTGCCCCAACGAGGTGTCGGCCGCGCTGTTGGCGTCGAGGTTGCGCGCCGCCGGCTATCCCAAGACCTGGGCCTTGCGCGGCGGATATCAGGCTTGGCAGGAGCACGAGCACCCGCTACCCCCGCAAGGCGCATAATTCCGCCATGAGCCCGCGCAGACGGCGGGCAGCCTACAGGAGAGACAGGCATGCGGATTTTGTTCTTGGGCGCCGGCGGCACCGGCGGTTACTTCGGCGGACGGGCAGCCCAGGCGGGCGCGGACGTGACCTTCCTGGTGCGCGAACCGCGCGCCGCGCGAATCCGCGAACAGGGCCTGCGCATCAAGAGCCCGCTGGGCGACGCGACGCTGCAGCCGCAACTGGTCACGCAGCAGACCCTGCAAGGCAGTTACGACGTGGTGGTGCTGAGCTGCAAGGCCTATGACCTGGCCAGCGCCATCGAGGCCATCCGCCCCGCGGTCGGACCCGATACCGCCGTGCTGCCCATCATGAACGGCGTGCTGCAGTACGACGTGCTGGACCGCGAGTTCGAGCCGCACCGGGTGCTGGGCGGGCTGTGCCAGATCAACGCCACCCTGGGTCCCGAGGGCGAAGTGGTGCATCTGGGCAAGTACGCCAATATCGTCTTCGGCGAGCGCGCCGGCCCCGCCCGCAGCGACCGCTGCGTCGCGTTGGAACAGGCCCTGGCCGGCGGCGAATACGTCAGCCGCCTGAGCACCGACATCTACCAGGACATCTGGGAAAAATACGTGTTCCTGACGACGCTGGCCGCCGCCACCTGCCTGATGCGGGGCTCGGTCGGGCAGATCGCCTCTACCGACGACGGCATAGACATCATGAGCGGGCTGCTGCAGGAATCGCAAGCCGTTGCCGCCGCCTCGGGCCACGCGGTGCGGCCGGAGGCCGACGCCTCGGCGCGCAAGCTGATTACAGACCGTACCCAGCCCGTCACCGCGTCGATGTTCCGCGACCTGAGCCAGGGCCTGCCGGTCGAGGCCGACCACATTGTCGGCGACATGGTGCGGCGCGCCCGCACCCTGGGCGTGGACGCGACCTACCTGCGTACGGCTTACGCGCATCTGCAGGTCTACCAGGCGCAGCGGGCCGCGGCCTGAACGCCGTCCTCTCCGGCGGCCCCCCTGTTCAAGCGGGACCGCCGGGAGCACACTGGCCTGGCGGCTGCGAAAGCGCCCGGCAGACTTCCCTTCCGCCCGCCCCGTCCGGATTTGCCGGCTATTGGTGCATAAATTGCAAAGAACTAGTCCGATTTAGCGGGTTTTTTGATCGGATTTGAACGAATAGTATGGCTTTGCCTGAGCCAAAGCGCATAGCGCCGCAAGTTGCGGCGGCCCTGGCTCCCCTACCCCAAGGAGCAAGACCATGAAAGTTGCATTGATCGGAATCACCGGCCGCGTGGGTTCGCGCGTGGCTGACGAATTGCTCAAGCGTGGCCACCAGGTCACGGGCATCGCCCGCAATCTGTCCGACGTGAACCCGCAGCTCGGCCTGACCATCAAGCAGGGCGACGCCACTGATCCGGAAGCGCTGACCTCGTTGCTGACCGGCCATGACGCCGTGATCAGCGCATCGCGCTTCGTGTCGTCGGACGCCAAGCCGCTCTTGAGCGCCGTGAAGGATGCGGGCGTGCCGCGCCTGCTGGTGGTCGGCGGCGCGGGCAGCCTGCTGGTCGCGCCCGGCAAAATGCTGATCGACACCCCCGAATTCCCCGACGCCTACAAGCCCGAGGCCCGCGCAGGCGTGGTGTTCCTGGACACGCTGCGCCATGAAAAGGTGCTGAACTGGACCTTCCTGTCGCCCTCGGCGCTGTTCGAGCCGGGCGAGCGCACCGGCAATTTCCGGCTGGGCGACGATACGCTGCTGGCCGATGACGAAGGCAAGAGCTGGATCTCGATGGAAGACTACGCCATCGCGCTGGTCGACGAGCTCGAAGCGCCCAAGCATTCGCGCCGCCGCTACACCGTGGGCTATTGATTCCGGCTGTCGGCGAACTGAAGGGGCCTCGGCGAGAGGCCCCTTTTTCATTCCGGATACGGGCCGGAACCGATGTTTTTGTTTGTAAACTGGCGCACCGCCAGCCGGCGTTCCAACCCCTGAGTTTGCCCTGTATGCGTATGAAGTTGAAATCGTTGGCCCTCTGCATGCTGGTTGCCGCATCCTGTCTGGCGGCGGTGCCCGCCGCCGCAGCCGCGTCCCAGTCCAACAAGGACCTGGTGGTGGCGTTCTTCCGCATGATGTTCCAGGACCGCGACATCGACGAGGCGGTGCGCCTGTACGTCAGTCCGAACTACATCCAGCACAATCCCTACATGCAGGATGGCGTCGGGCCGCTGGTGGATTTCTTTCCCGCCTATTTCGAGCAGCATCCGCAGTCCATGGTCGAGATCAAGCGCGTGATCGCCGAGGGCGATCTGGTGCTTATCCACAACCTGTGGCGCGACTCGCCGGAAGACCGCGGCCAGGCCGTGATGGACATCTTCCGCGTGGAAGACGGCAAGATCGTGGAACACTGGGACGTGAGCCAGGAAATCCCCGAGAACCCCGCCAACAAGAACGGCATGTTCTAGGAAGCGCCGCATGTCCCCCATCGAACCCGTAGACCTGTCCCGCGCCTATCTGCTGCTGAATCACGGCCCCACGGTGCTGGTGACCAGCGCCCATGGCGATGCGCGCAACGTCATGGCGGCTGCCTGGGCCATGCCTCTGGATTTCAGCCCGCCCAAGATGCTGGTGGTGGTGGACAAGAACACCTACACGCGCGGCCTGATCGAAGCGTCGGGCGAGTTCGCGCTGTGCATCCCGTCGCGCGCGCAAGCCCGCGCCACGCTGCGGGTGGGCACCGATTCCGGGCGCGATGAAGACAAGTTCCAGGCCAGCGGCCTGACGACCTTTCCCGCCAGCAAGATCGGCGCGCCGCTCATCAGCGGTTGCCTGGGCTGGCTGGAATGCCGAGTCGTGCCCGAGCCGCACAACCAGCAGGCCTACGACCTCTTCATCGGCGAGGTCGTGGCCGCATGGGCCGAGCCGGAAGCGTTTTCCGGCAATCGCTGGCATTTCCCCGACGATGAGCGCCGCTCGGTGCATTACGTGGCCGGCGGCTCTTTCTTCGCCACCGGCGAAGCCTTCAACGTTTCCGATCCGGAGTAGTCATCATGCGCAGCGTATATCTGGCGGGTTTCGACGTGTTCCTGCCCGATGCGGCGGCGCATGGCAAACGCCTGAAGGCGCTGTGCGCCACGTATGGGTTCGACGGCTTGTTCCCGCTGGACAACGAGGCGCCGCGGGACCTGTCGGGCCAGGCGCTGGCGCAATGGATCTATCGCGAGAATGTTGCGCTGATCCGGCGCGCGGACATGGTGATGGCGAACCTGAACCCGTTTCGCGGCGCCGAGCCCGATTCCGGCACGGCTTTCGAAGTCGGCTATGCCATCGCTTGCGGCAAGACCGTATGGGGCTACACCGGCCAGGCGGGTTCGCTGATCGATCAGGTGGCGGTGGGCGCCGCGGCCGATGACGGCATGTCGCGCATGGTCGATGCGGAGGGCTACACCGTGGAAGACTTTGGCCTGAATCTGAACCTGATGCTGGCGTGCAGCGCCCGCATCGTTACCGGCAGCGCCGCCGACTGTTTGGCCGAGATGGCCCGGGATCCGGGCCGCTAGTTGTCCGGCATCGGGGGTATGTCACCAGCAGCCTGGGCCAATCGCCGCTGGCCCGAAATGCGCGGTTAGCGGCGCACGGTCCTTGCGGTCTTCCGTGGCGCCGGGCGGGCGGCTGTCGCCGGCGCGCCCAAGTATCCCATCACCGCGTCGACCACCGCCTGTTCCAGCTGCTGCGTCGAGAACCCCGCAGGCGGCTCCAGCGCCGCAGCGTGCACCAGCGACTCCATGATGCGCAACACCACATAGGTCGCCAGCTCGCGGTCCTGCTGCGCGATTTCGGCGCAGTGCAGTTCCAGCAGATGGCGCATGCGCCGGTGGATATCCTGGTCCGCGCGGCTGTGCTCATGCGGCTGGTCGAACAGCGGGAACTCCCTTTCCAACACGCGATGCAGCGCGGGCTCCAGCATGTGGGCATGCAGCATTGCTTCGACAATGGCCGCGACGCGCTCGCGCAGCGTGGCCGCGGGATTGCTGTCCAGGACCCCGTCGATCACGTCCAGCATCTGGTTGTCGTGGCGGTTGTGCAGCGCCGCGATCAAGGCGTTCTTGTTGGGGAAGTACTGGTATAGCGAACCGACGCTGACGCCGGCCGTCTCCGCGATCAGGTTGGTGTTGGTGCCCGCGTAGCCGTGGGTGGCCAGAACGCGAGCCGTGGCTTGCAGAATCGTCTCTACGGTGTGCTGGGATCTGAGCTGGCGCGGCGATTTCCGGGGCTGTGGGATGGCGGTCATGGGTACTGTGAAAGGCGAGTATCGAATATGAGCAACGGCTCATAAAATTTCCGGCAGGCAATCCGGTTCATCGCCCGCACACGGCGATTATGCCATCGGCGGTTTTCAAACTGGTTCCGGTTTGCGCATCTCTCACTTAAGGAAATTCAATGTCGCATTCATCGACGGCCGGGGCCATGCCCGCGGCCCAGGGGCCCGTGCGCTCCGTCTTCGCGCAAGTGCTGCCGCTGGCGCTGGCGGTGTTCGTCGGGTTCTTCATGATCGGCCTGCCCATGCCGGTGCTGCCTCTGTATGTGGATGGCACGCTGGCGCTGGGCGCGCTGGTCGTCGGCGTGGTGGCGGGCCTGCAGTTCGCCGCCGCCTTGCTGTCGCGCGCCTATGCGGGTTCGCTGGCCGATCGTCGCGGCGCCAAGCGCGCGGTGGTGGGCGGCTTCGTGCTGGGCTCCATCGCGGGCCTGTTCTATCTGTTGGCCGACGACCTGTCGGCGCGGCCGCAGGCGGCGCTGGGCGCGCTCTTGGCCGGACGCGCGTTGATGGGCTGCGCCGAAAGCCTCATCGTCACCGGTGCACTGAGCTGGGGCGTGGGCCGCGTGGGGCCGCAGAATGCGGGCCGCGTGATGGCCTGGGTCGGCGTGGCGATCTACGCCGCCTATGCGCTGGGCGCGCCCGCCGGCATGCGGCTCTACGGCGTCACAGGCTTTGCGGGCATTGCCTGGGCCACGGCGCTGATTCCGCTGGCGGCCCTGGCGTTGGTGTTGCCTTTGCGCGGGGTGCGCGCGGCGGGCGGCGTGCGTACGCCTTTCTACAAGGTGCTGGGCCTGGTGCTGCTGCCCGGCGCGGGCCTGGCGCTGGCCAGCGTCGGCTTCGGCGTGATCACCGCGTTCGTGAGCTTGCTGTTTTCGCAACGCGGCTGGGACGGCGCCGCGTGGATGTTCACCGCGTTCGGCGTGGGCTTCATCCTGGCCCGCGTGTTCTTTGCCGGCCTGCCGGACAAGCTGGGCGGCGCGCGTGTGGCGCTCGTGTGCGTGCTGATTGAAGCCGCAGGGCAATGGCTGATCTGGACCGGAACCACACCGGCCTGGGCCTTTGCAGGCGCGCTGCTGACGGGTGCGGGCTACTCGCTGGCATTCCCTGCCTTCGGCGTCGAAGCCGTGCGCCGCGTGCCCGCGGCAAGCCGGGGCGCAGCCATGGGGGCGTATGTGGCCTTCCTGGACGTGGCCTTGGGGCTGAGCAGTCCGGCAGCCGGCTGGCTGGCCGGCGAGCAAGGCTATGGCGCGGTGTATGCGATGGGCGGCGCATGCGCGCTGGCGGCGATGGTCGTCGCCATGGCGCTCAGGACGCGGAGGTAAAAAAATGGCGGCGCCGGACCCGGCGCCGCCTGCGCAAGGATCAGACCGTCGCGGCCATCTCCAGCACTTCGTCGTCGATCGCCTCGGCCTGGCCGTCCTTCAGCTGTTGCAGATGGTCGGCCAGTTCCGCGATGGTCAGCGCCACCAGCCCGTGCTGGGCGGCGTAGCGTTCCAGGGCGGCGCCGCGCATCATGGTGCCGTCGGCATTCATCAGTTCGCACAGCACGCCGGCCGGGCGCAGGCCGGCCAGCACCGCCAGGTCCACCGAGCCTTCGGTGTGGCCGCGGCGGGTCAGCACGCCGCCCGGCTGGGCGCGCAGCGGGAACACGTGGCCCGGGCTGACGATGTCCTCGCTTTGCGCCGACGGCGAAATGGCGGCGCGGATGGTGGTGACGCGGTCCACGGCCGACACGCCGGTGCTGACGCCTTCGCGCGCTTCGATGGAAACCGTGAAAGCCGTGGCAAAGCGGCTCTGGTTGCGCTGGACCATCGGCGGCAGTTCCAGCCGGTCCAGGGTTTCGCCGGGCAGGCACAGGCAGACGATGCCGCTGCCGTCGCGGATCAGTTGGGCCATGACAGGTACCGTCAGCTTGTCGGCGGCCACGATCAGGTCCGCCTCGTTCTCGCGGTCGAAGTCGTCCATGAGGATGACGGGACGGCCCAGGCGCAGATGATGCAGGGCGCGCTGCAAGCGGGCGGCGAAAGGCTGCGAAGCCAGGCTGGGGATGGGGGACTGCGGGGTAAGGGTAACGTTGGACATTTGAAACGCTCTCGCAAGTTAAAAGGGGCGAAAAACGTTTCAGGGCTACTCGACAGCCGAACGCAATACAGCAGTCCAGGCGCGGGTGCGCCCGGTGCTACCGTTGTGCCGGCACATCTTCTCTCATCCGGACTATGACCGTCGGCCCTGGCATCTCACCAGATCTGCTGACCCCGGTATCCGTGAAGGACGCCGGGCGCTCGCGGGCTCGCCACATTGCATGGCATACCGCCGGTGGGGAATTGCACCCCGCCCTGAAGACGTACTGCATGTCGTGTTAACGACCTGGGGGATTGTACGCCTGTCGGGGGCTGGGGCCGGAATACGCCCGCTGCGACCGGGGTCTTAGGGACACGGCGGGGTCCGACCCCGCCAGAATCAGGAGGCTGCTTCGACAGTTTCGGGTTGGTCGGCCGTTTCCTTCTTCTTCTTTTTGGCCGGCAGCGCCAGCATCGTGCCGCGGCACGGCGGCGTGCCGCAGAGGCAGCGGTAGCCTTCCTTCAGTTTCTTGGTGATGCGGCCGTCCAGCACCAGGCCATAGTCGTACGACAGCTCAGTGCCGCGCGGGATGTCCTGCAGCGCGACGATGTAGACGCGCTTGCCGTGCTTGCCTTCCTGCGCCTCGCAGTTCGGTTCGCAGGAATGGTTGATCCAGCGGGCGTCGTTGCCGTTGTCGCCGCCGTCGATCACGCGGCCGGAGCTGAGCGCGAAGAAGAAAGTGTGGAAGGGATCGTCCGGATTGGTCGGATGGCGGCGGTCGGCTTCCTTGGCGCTGATGCGCTCGCCGCCGTACTCGACGATGCGCGTGCCTGCGGGAATCTTGCGCGCGGCGAAGACGCCGTTGCCGTGCAGCTTGGAGCGGCGGACGGCATACCAGGGCTTGATCGGAGTGTCTTCGTTGGTCATTGCTCGGTGGAAGTGGCGGTGAGACGAAACAGAATTATATCGGCGCGTATTTGACAGCTTGATGGGCGTATAGTGTGCGCCGCCCTGTTCCTCCTGGTTAGCACCATGATTGTCCGTCCGCGTCCTTCCGCGCTGGCTTTGTTCTTTGTCTTGCGCGGCTCCATCATTCCCCGGATCTTGAGCCGCATCCTGGTCATCACGGCGCTGTCCTGCCTGGTGGTATGGATGTACCACCAGGAGTGGTTCTCGCCCGCCCACCTGTCGGCGGTGCCGTTTTCGCTGTTCGGCCTGGCCCTGTCCGTGTTCATGGGCTTTCGCAACAACGTCTGCTACGACCGTTGGTGGGAAGCGCGCAAGCAATGGGGCGAGCTGATCGTGCAGGCGCGCAGCCTGGCGCGCGAAAGCGCGGTGCTGTTGGCAGCCAGCACCGCCAACCCGGTGCAGGAGCGCATCGTGCGCCGTTGCATCGGCTTCGGCTACGCGCTGGCGGCGCGGCTGCGGCAGGAAGACATGGTTTCTGCTGCGCGCCCCTGGGTGCAGCAGGACGAGGCCGAGACCCTCAACGGCTGCCGCAACGTGCCCGACGCCCTGCTCATGGCCATCAACCGCGATCTGGCGGCCTGCCTGCGGCGCGGCGAGCTGAGCGACATCCTGTACCAGGCGCTGACCCAGCGCGTGGCCGCCTGCGCCGCCATCCAGGCGGCCTGCGAGCGCATCAAGTTCACGCCCTCGCCCTTCGCCTATTCGCTGCTGCTGCATCGTACGGCCTGGCTGTTCTGCCTGCTGCTGCCTTTCGGCCTGGTGGGCACGCTGGAATACATGATGCCGGCGGCCGTCACCATCGTGGCCTATACCTTCTTCGGCCTGGACGCGGTGGGCGACGAACTGGAAGACCCTTTCGGCTCGGATGAGAACGACCTGCCGCTGTCGGCGCTGGCCCGCGTGATCGAGATCGACCTGCTGGAGGGCCTGGGCGTGCGGCCGCTGCCCGAGCCCGCCGAGCCGGTGGACTTCGTGCTGCGCTGAAGACGCGCCTATTCCGCCAAACCGGTCAGCGGCAGCTTGGTTTCCTTCAACCGGCGCAGCACGAAGCAGGATTTGCTGTGCCGGATGCCGGGGATGCGGTAGAGCTGTTCACGCAGCAGCCGTTCGTAGTCGCGGGTGTCGCGCACGGCGATGCGGATGTAATAGTCGTAGTCGCCCGAGACCAGGAAGGCTTCCAGGACCTCGGGAATCTGCGCCAGCGCCCGGCCGAACTCGTACAGCGTTTCCTCGCTGTGGCTCTCCAGCGTGACGTGGACGATCACCGTGTCCATGAAGCCCAGGCTGGCTGGGTCGATGTCCACGGTATAGCCGCGGATCACCCCGGCGCTTTCCATGCGCTTGATGCGGTTCCAGCACGGCGTGGACGACAGGCCCACGGCCGCGCCGATGTCGTTCAGGCTGGCGCGCGCGTTGTCCTGCAGCACCTTCAGAATGGCGAGATCAAACTTGTCCAGGTTCATTTTCTTTGATTCCTTCAAATCAAAGATAAATTTACTCTGTCCAGCCGTTATTCGTGGAAAAGAAGATAAATATTCTTCCGATCTACGAATAAGATGGATAGCATGAACGATCGCCTGCACCCCACCGCCGCCGCCGCGCTTGCCGCCACTGAACGCCCCGCTCATAACGGGGCGAAAATTCTGCTCGACACGCTGATTGCCCACGGCGTGGATACCGTCTTCGGCTATCCCGGGGGCGCGGTGCTGCCGCTATACGACGCCCTCTACGCCGAGCCGCGCCTGCGTCACGTGCTGGTGCGCCACGAACAGGCCGCCGTGCACGCCGCCGAGGGCTACGCCCGCAGCACCGGCCGCACGGGCGTGGTCTTCGTTACGTCCGGCCCCGGCATGGCCAACACCACTTCCGGCTTGCTGGACGCCATGTGCGATTCGATCCCGGTGCTGTGCATCAGCGGCCAGGTCGCCACGGCCGCCATCGGCACCGATGCCTTCCAGGAATGCGACGCCATCGGGATTTCGCGTTCGGTGACCAAGTGGAATACCCAAGTCCGCTCGGTGGACGACGTGGGCGCCGTGGTGGCCCGCGCCTTCGAACTGACGCGCCAGGGCCGTCCTGGCCCCGTGCTGCTGGATTTTCCCAAGGACGTGCAGTTGGCCGTGCCGCGCGACGCGGACGACGATGCCATGCCTTCGCAACAGAAGCTGGCCGCGCTGCGCGCGCGCCGCCAGGCGGGCAAGCTGGCGCCCAAGCTGCCGCAGTCGGCCGTGCGCCGCGCCGCCGCGCTGATCGCCCAGGCCAAGCGGCCCATCTTCTACGGCGGCGGCGGGCTGGTGAACGCCGGCCCCGAGGCCTGCGAGGCCTACACCGATCTGGTGCGCCACACCGGCGCGCCCTGCACCCTGACCCTGATGGGCCTGGGCGCGTTCCCCGCGTCCGACCCGCAGTTCGTCGGCATGCTGGGCATGCACGGCACGGTCGAGGCCAACCTGGCCATGCACAACGCCGACCTGGTGGTCTGCATAGGCGCCCGTTTCGACGACCGCATCACCGGCAAGCTGTCTGAGTTCTGCCCGCACGCGCGCAAGATCCATATCGACATCGACCCCGCCTCCATCAACAAGGTGGTGCGCGTGGACGTGGCGCTGGTGGGCGATTGCCTGCCGCTGGTGCGCGCGCTGCGCGCCGAACTCGGCGACGAACCGATGGACGCGGCGCGGCTGGCGCCCTGGTACAAGCGCATCGCCGCCTGGCGCGCCCAGGACTGCCTGGGCTACACGCCGGCCGCCGACGCGATCCTGCCGCAGCACCTGATGTCGCGCCTGAACGCCGCGCTGGCGGACCGCGATGCCATCGTGTCCACCGACGTGGGCCAGCACCAGATGTGGGCCGCGCAATACCTGCGCTTCGACAAGCCCAACCGCTGGCTGACCTCCGGCGGCGCCGGCACCATGGGCTACGGCGTGCCTGCCGCCATCGGCGCGCAAGTCGCCCATCCTGACAAGACCGTGGTCTGCGTCAGCGGCGACGCCTCGGTGCTGATGAACATCCAGGAACTGTCCACCGCCATGCAGCACCAGACGCCGGTCAAGGTCGTGCTGTGCAACAACGGCTACATGGGCATGGTGCGGCAATGGCAGGAGCTGATCCATGGCGGGCGCTACAGCCACAGCTACAACGCCTCGCTGCCCGATTTCGTGGCGCTGGCGCGCGCCTTCGGTTGGGGCGCGGCCCGGGTGGACGATCCGGCACAGCTGGATGCGGCGCTGGCCGAGTGCCTGGCGCATGACGGCCCCTACTTTTTGGACGTGGCCGTGACGGCGCAGGAGAACTGCTTCCCGATGATGCCGGCCGGGCATGGGCATCAGAAGATGATGCTGGCGGAAGGCGTCTGGTATCAGGACGAGACGACTTAAGCGTCGCTGTCGGGCGCGCGGGGCGGCAGCCGCTTGGGTTCACGGGCACCGGTGGTATGCGCGCTCCGGCTTTCTCGCGCTTCGCCCTGCCACCCTCAAAACTGAATCGACAAGCCCCCGTCCACCACCAGCACGTGCCCATTCACGTATGACGCCGCGGGCGACGCCAGGAACACGGCGGCGCCCGCGATTTCCTCGGGCTCACCCCAGCGCCCCATGGGATTGCGTTCGGCGATCCGCGGACCGACCGCCGGGTCAGCCACCATCTCCGCATTGGTTTCGGTAGCGAAGGTGCCCGGCGCGATGGCGTTGCTGGTGATGCCGTAGCCGCCGAACTCCGCCGCCAGCGCGCGCACCATGCCCGTCAGGCCCTGCTTGGCCGCGGGATAGACCGCATCGCCCGAACGCGCCAGTTCCCCCACCACCGAGGTGATCGCGATCAGGCGGCCGCTGCCCTGGCGCACCATGCGCTCGGCGGCGAACTTGGCCAGCAGCATGCCGGCGACCATATCGGTGTCGATCAGCTCGCGGATCTCGGCGGGGCTGGTGTCGCGCAGGGTCTTGCGGTTGCGCGCTCCCACGTTGTTCACCAGGATGTCCAGGCGGCGATGGTCGCGGTCTATGTCCAGGAACGCGCGCTCCATGGCGGCGTCGTCGCTGATGTCGAACGGCAGCGCATGCGCGTCCAGTCCTGCGGCAGTCAGTTCACCCGCCGCGGCCGCGACGGCCTCGGCGTTGCGGCCGTTGATCAGCACGCGCGCGCCACAGCCGGCCAATGCGCGTGCGATACAGAAACCCAGCCCGCGGGCAGAGCCTGTGACCAGGGCGACCTGTCCCGTCAGGTCGAAGTTGCGCAGATACGGCAGCGTATTCATGTCAGTCGTCCAAAATGCTTCGTCTCAATCAGGGCGGCGCGGATCTGGCTCCGCCAGTCCGCAGCGGCGCCCTCCTGGGGCGAAGGGCGCGGCGCTGCGGGGGGATCTACCTATTCCCGGAACTCCGGCGCCCAGTGCAGCAGCCGGCGTTCCAGCCAGGTCACACAATAAACCAGCGCGATGCCGACGATGGACAGCAGCGTCACCGCCGCGAACATGTCGGTGGCGTTCAGCGTCGCCAGCGCGGTGATCATCAGATAGCCCATGCCCGTGGTGGAACCGACGAACTCCGCCAGCACCACCCCGATCAGCGCGAAGCTGATGGCATTCGGCAGCGCCGCGAAGGTCCACGCGGCGGCGGTCGGGATGCGCACCCGCCACAGGATCTGGCGCGGCGAGCCGCCCAGCGTGCGGCAGAAGTCCACCAGTTCGCGCTCCACGCTGCGCCCGCCCTTGTAGGTGTTGAAGAACACCAGGAAGAACACCACGAACCAGGACGTCACCACCTTGGAGGCCAGGCCCAATCCGAAGAACATGGTGATGAGCGGCACGAAGGCGATGCGCGGCATCGAGTTGAACGCCACGATGAAGGGGTTGAACACATCGGCCAGGAAGCGGCTGCGGCTGAGCGTCATGCCCACCACGAAGCCGCTGCCCACACCCACCAGCAGCCCCACCATGGTGGCCTGCAGGGTCAGCCACAGGTGCGGCCAGACCGAGCGCGGGCCGGGCTGCAGCCATTCCCACAGCCGCACGGCCACGCGCGAGGGCTGGCTGATGAAGAAAGGATCGAACAGCGTGTTCTGGGTGAACCAGGGGATGCGCGTGAGCGTTTCCCAGGAGCCCAGGATGATGGCAAGGATCAGCACCTGCCACAGCGTGATGCGCAGCCGGCGCGCGATGCTGGCGCGGCGGTCCAGCCGCAGCTGGTCCTGCAGGGAGTCGGCGGAATCAGTGGTGGTCATGACGCGTATCGGTTCAGGCGGCGGCGCGGAACTGTTGTCCCAGCACGCTCCATAGGCTTTGCACGTGAGTCACGAACTGCGGCGTTTCGCGCAGCGTGAAGACGTCGCGCGGATGCGGGATCTCGATGCGCTCGTCCAGCAGCACGCGGCTGGGCGGGCCGGACAACACCACCACGCGGTCGGACAGCAGGATGGCCTCGTCCAGGTCGTGCGTGACCATGACGATGGTCTGGCCCAGCTTGCGCCAGATCTCGATCAGTTCGCGGTGCAGGTGCGTCTTGGTGTGGGTGTCCAGCGCGCCGAAGGGCTCGTCCAGCAGCAGGATGCGCGGCTCGACCGCCAGGCTCATCAAGAGCGCCACGCGCCGCCGCATGCCACCCGACAACTGGTGCGGAAAGGCGTCGGCGAATTGGCTCAGGTGGCCCATTTCCAGCAGTTCGGCCACGCGGCGCTCGATCTTGTCGGCGGACACGCCCTGGAACTTCAGGCCCAGCGCCACGTTCTTCCGCACGCTGAACCAGGGCAGCAGCGTGTCCTTCTGGAAGATGTAGCCCAGCGCCGGCGGCACCTGCCCATCGACCACGCGGCCGTCCACGCGGATGGTGCCGGTGGTCGGGCGCAGAAAGCCCGCGATCATGTTCAGCAGCGTGCTTTTGCCGCAGCCCGAGGGGCCGACGATGGAGACGAACTCGCCCTCCGGGATCGTCAGGCTGACCTCGCCCACCGCGTGCGTGGTGGCCTGGCGCGTCTGGTAGGCCTTGCCCACCTTGTCCAGCGTGATCATCAAAGGCCCCGGGCGCGGCGCACGAAGCTCATGTTCACGCAACGGTCGTAGGGCACGGTCTTGATCTCGTCGTTGGAGAACTGGCGACCGTCGCCCATGATGGCCGTCATGCGGTCATAGGCGTCCTGGGTAATGATGTTGTCCTTCAGGAACACCGTTTCCTTGTAGACGCCCAGCGTCTTCTCGATGGCAGCGCGCGGAAAGGCGTTCAGGTAATCGTCGTAGATCGCGTCGGTGACGGCCGCGGCGCTGTTGGCGCTGATGAAGTCCTGCGCGCGGACCAGACCGGTCACGAAGGCTTGCACCACTTCGGGACGCTTCTGGATGGTGTCCTGCAGGGTCAGGGCCGCGATGCCGGGCACGTCGCCGCCCATGAATTCGTTCCACGAGCTCTCAGTGGTGGCGTCGAAGATGGGCACGCCCCAGCCTTCCTGCTGGGCCTGTTCCATCATGGACATGGTGGCCATGCTGGCGGACACGGAGCCGGTCTTGAGCGCGCCCAGCATGGTCGCCAGGTCGCCCAGCGGGCGGATGTCCACCTTGTCGGCCACGCCGGCCTTCTGCATCAGGTACAGCGCCATGAGCCAGGTGCTGGACTGCGGCTGGGTGGCGCCCACGCGCTTGCCGGCCAGGTCCTTCAACGACTTGATCTTGCCGCTTTCGAAGTCTTCGCGGCGCACGATGACGTTGGCGTAGGTGAGCTTGCGGTCAAAGCCGAACACCAGCGTGGCGGGCTTGCCGGCCAGCGTCAGCGCGGGGGCGGCCGTGGCCGCCGTGGCGCCGAAGACGATCTGACCCGCGGCCAGCAACTGGTTGGTGCGTGGACCGCTTTGCGAATTCAGGTACTCGACTTCCAGTCCGCCTTCGCCGAAATAGCCCTTCTTCAGCGCGACATAGCCCGCGGCGAAGAACGGGTCGATGCTGCCCTGGCCGTAGACAATACGGCCCAGCTTGGGCTGTGCGAACGCGACGCGGCCGTTGATGAGGCTGATGCCGGCCAGCGCGCCTGCGGCGGCCAGCACACGGCGGCGGGTGGTGAAGTCGGGGCTGTTGCTCATGTCTTCCTCGGGTTTGGTCTGGTTGCTGCTGTTTGGCGTAGACAATACCCCAGCAACTGGCGTCCAACAATGGAAAACGCCCGGTTGCCCGGGCGTTGTGCGCGATGGTCGGGTGGCGGCGCGCCAAGCGCCGCGCCCGTTTTACGCGGCGGTCTTTTTCGGCGCAGCCTTCTTCACCGCTTTCTTGACGGCCGTCTTCGTGGCCGTCTTGGTTGCGGTCTTCTTCACCGCGGCCTTCTTGGCCGGCGCCTTTTTCGCAGCGGTCTTGGTCGCGGTTTTGGCAGCCGTCTTGGCCGGCGCGCGGCCCGGCTTTTCAGGACGCGGCTCGAACTCGAAGCCGATCTTGCCGTCCGGCTGGCGGACGAGGAAGGCCTTGAACTTGCGGTTGGTGCGGCTGGAGACAAAGCCGTCGAGCAAATCGGTGCGGCCGTTGGTCAGCAGCTTTTCCATTTGCTCGCGCGAGATTTCCTGCTGCAGGATGACCTTACCCGAACGGAAATCGCAGCTCTTTTCGGGGCCGACGGATTTCTCGCAGACATAGCTCATGCCGTGCTCGAACACGCGCGACTGGCACTTGGGGCACGAACCCACCGGCGTGTGGCCGGAGAAGTCCACGGCTTCGCTGTCGTCTTCATCGTTCTGGCCGAAGTCGAACTCCAGCTTGAATTCATCGCTGATGCGCAGGATGGCGGCGAACGGCCGGCCCATCTTGCTGATGAAGCCTTGCAGCGGGCCGATCTCGCGCTTGGCCAGCAGCTCTTCGACTTCCGGCAGCTCGAAGGTGCGGCCGCCCGGGTGCTTGCCGATGGAGAAGTCGCAGGCAGTGCAGGCAAAGCGGCGATAGTTTTCCTTCACCACGGCGCCGCACTTCGGGCACGGCGTCTGCAGCGTGGCGTAGTCGCCCGGCACCGTGTCGCGCTCGTATTCCTTGGCGCGCTTGACGATGACCTGCGTCATCTGCGCGATCTCGCGCATGAAGGCCTCGCGGCCCAGGCCGCCCTGCTCGATCTGCTTGAGCTTGTGTTCCCATTCGCCGGTGAGTTCCGGCGAGGTCAATTCGGTCACGTCCAGGCCGGACAAGAGCGTCATCAGCTGGCGCGCCTTGGCGGTGGGCACCAGGTCGCGGCCTTCGCGGCGCAGGTAGACCTCGTTGAGCAGGCCTTCGATGATGGCGGCGCGCGTGGCCGGCGTGCCCAGGCCGCGCTCGGACATGGCTTCGCGCAGTTCCTCGTCGTCCACCAGCTTGCCGGCGCCTTCCATGGCCGACAGCAGCGTGCCTTCGTTGAAGCGCGCCGGCGGCTTGGTGGTGAGACCCACGGCCTCGACGTCCTCGGTGCGCACGGTCTCGCCGTCCGCCACGGGCACCAGGTTGGCATCTTCGCCCTGGGCTTCCTTGCCGTAGACGGCCAGCCATCCCGGGCTGACCAGTACCTTGCCGTCGGTGCGGAAGCGGTGCCCCTGCACTTCGGTCATGCGAGTGGTGACGCGGTATTCCGCGGCGGGGAAGAACACCGCCAGGAAGCGCTTGAGCACCAGGTCGTACAGCTTGGCCTCGGCCTCGCTCAGATCGTGCGGGATCTGCAGCGTGGGGATGATGGCAAAGTGGTCCGACACCTTCTTGTTGTCGAAGATGCGGCGGTTCGGCTTGACCCATTGATTGCCGACCACGGTTTCCGCGTGGCGCGACAGGCCGCCCACGGCGTTGGAACCGCCCTTGGCCAGCGCGCGCATGGTTTCCTGCACCGTGGCGATGTAGTCCTCGGGCAGGTAGCGCGAATCGGTACGCGGGTAGGTCAGCGCCTTGTGGCGTTCGTACAGGGTCTGGGCCAGCGCCAGCGTGGTCTTGGCCGAAAAGCCGAAGCGGCCGTTGGCTTCGCGCTGCAGCGAGGTCAGGTCATACAGGGCCGGCGACATCTGGGTCGACGGCTTGGATTCTTCCGTGACGTTGCCGGGTTGTTCGCGGCAGGCGGCCACCACGCTTTGCGCGGCGGCTTCCGACCACAGGCGCGATTCGCGCTTTTCCGGGTCGCGGTCGTCTTTCTTGAACTGCGGGTCGATCCAGCGGCCTTCGTAGAGGCCGGCGGCCGCCACGAAGGTGGCGCGCACTTCCCAGTAGTCGCGCGGCACGAAGCGGCGGATGCGCTCCTCGCGCTCGGCCACGATGGCCAGCGTGGGCGTCTGCACCCGGCCGACCGGAGTCTTGAAGAAGCCGCCGTCCTTGCTGTTGAAGGCGGTCATGGCGCGCGTGCCGTTGATGCCCACCAGCCAGTCGGCCTCGGCGCGCGAACGGGCGGCGGCTTCCAGCGGCTTGAGCTGGGAGTCGTCGCGCAGGTTAGCGAAGGCTTCGCGGATGGCGGCCTGGGTCATCGACTGCAGCCAGAGGCGCTGGATCGGCTTCTTCACGCCCGCGTACTGAATGATGTAGCGGAAGATCAGTTCGCCCTCGCGCCCGGCGTCACAGGCGTTGATGATGGCGTCGACGTCCTTGCGCTTGGCCAGGCGGACCAGCAGCTTAAGCCGTTCGGCGGACTTCTTGTCGGTGGGGCCCAGTTCGAACTCGGGCGGAATCACGGGCAGGTGCGTGAAGCTCCACTTCCCCTTGACCGGATCGTTGGGCGCGACCAAGCTGAGCAAATGCCCGATACTCGATGCGAGGACGTAACGTTCGCTTTCAAAATAGTCGCCCTCCCGCGCGAAGCCTCCCAAGGCGCGTGATATATCAAGGGCCACCGAGGGCTTCTCGGCAATAATCAGCGTTTTATTCATGTGTATCCAGTGGCGGCAGTCCCGCCGTAGTAGCGCGGATAATAAGATCGGAGATTCGCCAGATGCAAGTCGGCACTGAAAGACAAGCGGGATCCGAACTACACGCTTGGCGTCAATTTCTGGCGCGCAGCACCCTCTGGCTAGGTGTTTTGTTGCTGGGAAGCGCCGCAGTTTGCTGGGTCGCCGCCAACTGGCAGGACATGACAAAAGTGCAGCGCTTCGCCGGCGTCCAGGGGTTGCTGGCGGTTTGTGCGCTGGCCGCCGCCTGGGCCGGATTGCGCCTGCGGGCCAGTCCCGGCGTGCGCCGCACCATACCGGGCGCCCTGCTCGCCCTGGCCGGCATTCTGCTTGGCGCGCTGCTCGCTTTACTAGGCCAAACTTACCAGACTGGCGCCGACACCTGGGAATTGTTCGCCTGGTGGGCGCTTTTGCTGCTGCCCTGGGCGCTGGCCGCCGGCAGCCAGGCCGTCTGGCTGCTGTGGGCGCTGGTGCTGAATGTCGCCATGGCCTTGTGGCTGGGCGAGCGGGTGTTCTCCTGGATGCTGATATTCGGCGGCCCGGGCGTGCCCGGTCTGATGATGGCCGGCTTGAACCTGCTGCTGCTGCTGGGCTGGGAGCTGGCTGCCCGCCGCTGGCGCGCCAGCACCCTGGTCGGTCCGCGGGTCCTGGCCGCCCTGGCGATCAGCGTGCTGGTGCTGACCCAGATGCTTGGCGACTTCCTGGGCCGCGGCCTGGGCCTCTATAACGGCATCGCCTGGGTCGCGGTGACCCTGGGCCTGGGCTTCTATTATCAGAAGGGCCGGCGCGACCTGATCATCCTGGCCATGCTGGCCGCCGGCGTCATCTGCGTGTCGCTGCGGGTGGCGGGCGAATGGCTGCTGCGCCTGGAGCCCGGCGTCTGGGCGGCCTTGCCGCTGGCGGCGCTGCTGATGGCCGAGGCCGTCTGGGCCGCGCGCTGGCTGCGCCGGCTGGCCGGCGATCCCCAGGCCGCGGTGGCCGTAGCTGCGGACGCCGAGCCGGCCGCAGCCTCGGCAGGCAATTCGGTGGACCCGGCCGAAACCGGCGCGCCGGTTGCGCAACTGGCGGCGGCTCCGGCTCCCCAGGTGGATCCGCCCTGGTATGTGCAGTGCCTGCTGGGCCTGAGCGCCTGGCTGGCGACGCTGCTGCTGCTGGTGTTCGCCGCCTTCTCGGGCTTCATCACGTCTGAAAGCGGCGCGCTGGTGGTCGGGCTGGTGCTGTGCGCCGCCGGCGTGGCGGTGCTGCGCAGCGATGCGGGTCCGTTCTGGCGCCAGTGCGGCACGGCCATGGCCTTTGCTGGGCAAATTTTGATCATCTTCGGGCTATCCAGCTCGACCTCGTTCGCCAGCGCCTGCGTATTCGTGCTGCTGATGGCGGCCACGGTCTACGCGGTGGGTCCCGACGTCATCCTGCGCTTCCTGAGCGGCCTGCTGATAGCGGCAGCAGGGGCGGGCTTGATCTGGCGCGGCCTGTCGCCCGACCTGGGCGGCGAAGACCTGCTGGACGCCTGGCTGGGCTTCGACGTCATGCGCGCCACCTTCGTCTGGCTGCCCATCGCCGTGACCGGCGCCTGGGCCACCGCCGTTATTTTCAGCGTCAGCCATCGTCTGGGCGGCAAGCGCGCCCATGCGTTGCAGCCACTGGCCTGGGCCTTCCTGCTGTCGGTGCAAGGCATGGTGTGGCTGGCGGGCGGCCTCTCCGCCCAGCAGCTGCCCGCCATGTGGCAGCTCAATCCGCATACGGCGGTGCTGGTTATCGCAGGCGCGCTGCTGCCCGTGGCGGCTGCCTTTGCGGTGCTGTGGCCCCGCCGCCACGTGCTGACAGCGGGCGTCACTTGGGGCGTCCCGATAGCCCTGTTGATCCTGGCACTGTTCTGGCTGCCCAGTCCCGGCGTGGGTTTCGCGCTGGCCTGGCTGCTGCTGGGCTTCGGCTTGAACCAGTCGCGCCTGGTCGTGTTCGGCGTGATCAGCCTGCTGGCCTACCTGGGCGTCTATTACTACCAGTTGGACGTGCCGCTGCTGCAAAAAGCCTTGTGGCTGGGCGGCGCTGCCCTGCTGCTGTTCGTGCTGCGTGCCCTGGTGTGGCTGGTGCCGCGCCTGATGCGCACGCTGCCGCCCAGCCGCCGCGTTCCCCTGCCGCCGGTCTCGGCGCCCTTGCGTTGGCGCACGCTGGCCATTCTGGGCGGCCTGGCGCTGGTGCTGGTGGTTGCCAACGGCGGCATCTGGCAGCGCGAAAAGCTGCTGGCGTCCGGCAAAGTGGTCATCCTGGAACTGGCCCCGGTGGATCCGCGTTCGCTGATGCAGGGCGACTACATGGCGCTGAACTTCGCGGCCAGCCGGGAAGTCACGCGCCTGCGGCTGGGCGGCGAGCGTCCGGAGGCCGAGGACTCCATCATGGGCTACGAGCCGGACGGCTATGTGATGCTGCAGACCGACGCGCGCGGCGTGGGCCAGCCGCTACGCATCCAGCCCGACACGCATCCGCATACGGACGGGGAAGTGCCGTTGCGCTATCGCATCCGCGACAACAGCGTGCGCATCGTGACCAACGCCTATTTCTTCCCGGAAGGGCAGGCCGAGCGCTATCAGGTCGCCAAGTACGGCGAACTGCGCGTGGCGGATAACGGCGAGGCGCTGCTCGTGCGGATGCTGGATCAGGACCTCAAGCCGCTGTAAAGGCGGGCAGCGGGAAGCGCCGCGCCCATTGCGCGGTGGCTTCCCGCAGGAAATGCCCGCGGTCCGTGGTGTCGATGGGGCCGAAGCCCAGGGCGCGCCAGGCGGCCATCAGCGCCGCCAGGGGCGCGCCGGTGTCGATGGGTGGGGCGCCGTTCTGCTTGGACAGTTTCAGGCCGCTGGCGGGGTCCAGGATCAGCGGCACGTGCAGGTAACGCACCGGCGGCAGCCCCAGCAGCCGGCCCAACACGCGCTGGCGCGCCGTGGAACTCAGCAGGTCCGCGCCGCGCACCACGTCGGTCACGCCTTGCGCGGCGTCGTCCACCACCACCGCCAACTGGTAGGCCCATAGGCCGTCAGCCCGCCGCAGAGCGATGTCGCCCACGGCCTGCGCCACGTCCTGTTCCTGAGGTCCCAGCCAGCGGTCCACGAAATGTTCCACGCCTTCCGGCATGATCACGCGCCAGGCGCGGGCCACGCGGCCTTCTGGCAGGCCATGGCGGCAGGTGCCGGGATACGGACGCTCGCCATCGGCGCCGGGTGCGGTCTGGCCGCGCAACGCCGAATCGGCGATTTCGCGCCGGGTGCAGCCGCAGCCGTAGATCAGGCCGCGCGCGGCCAGGGCGTCGAAGGCGGCCTGATAGGCGTCGTTGCGGCGCGATTGCCACATGATGTCGCCATCCCAGGTCAGGCCTAGCGCATCCAGCTGTCCCATGATGACCTCGGCCGCGCCCGGCACCGTGCGCGGCGTGTCCACGTCTTCGATGCGCAGCAGCCAGCGTCCGTTCTGGGCGCGCGCGTCCAGCCAGCTGGCCAGCGCGGCCACCAGCGAACCCGCATGCAGCGGGCCGCTGGGACTCGGGGCGAAGCGGCCGACGTAATTCACGATGGGATGCCCGCGCGGCCTTGCGCGCGGGGTGGGGGCAACGGCATCAAGCGAGGCGGATGCCGGTCAATGCAGCAGGCGCGTGCCGTCCTCGTCCAGCAGCTCTTCCAGGACCAGATTGTCGATCTCGGCTTCCTGGCTCCAGAGAACCATGAGGGCGATGATCTTGATCTTGGACAGCGGCACGGGCGTTTCCGGCGAAGCCAGGCCCCGGTCGATGACGATTTCGCGCAGCGGCGCGGGCAGCACGCCGGCCGATTCCAGGAAGGCGATGAAGCCGATGGATTCGGTGCCGAGCTGCTGGTATTCGTTGTCGGTGTAGATCCGGGTACCGGTAGCGGGGGCCTGGGCGAGATCGACGCAACGTTCGGTGGTTTCGGCCAGGCCGTAGAGCCAGCCGAGGGCGTCGTCGATGTCTTCGTGCTCGAAACCGGCGGCGGCAAGCCGCTTTGCGAGCACGTCGGCCGCAGGACAGGCTTGCGGCGTGTAGTAATTCTCGTACAGATAAACCAGGATATCGAACATATGGCGCAGTTTTGTGCCTGTGTGCACAGTCGGCCCGGAGATCGGCAGACCAGCAAACATGAATTTTACTTTACGCTGATTTAAATAGCCCGGCAACCGGCGGGAAGGTGGAATGTTGTATGGCGTCACCTTGCGACAACACGCGCACATTTTCAGCCTAAATGCTGCCAATATTCATGATTCGGAGCAAAAAGGGGCGGACCTCATAGATCCGCCCCTTTTTGTTTTCACGTCGCTGGTCAGGCCGCCTTGGGGGCGTTTTCCAGCTTGAGCTGCGCCAGCTGGCGCATGAATACCGGGATGCAGATCGCCAGCCCGATCAGGCCGCTGGTCAGGCCCGGCAGGATCGTCAGCAGGGCGCCGATGGTGCATAGCCAGCGCTCCCAGCTCTTCATGCCCACCAGCATGTAACGCGAGAAAGCCGCCGACAGCAGCACCAGGCCGACCATGCAGCCGAACAGCGTCACGAAGAAGTCGTACCAGGTGAAGCCCTGCACCGAGATCAGCAGTGACGGCGAAAACACGAACACGAAGGGCACGATGAGCTTGGTGATGCCCAGCCTGAAGGCTGTGTTGCCGGTCTTGAATGGATCGCTGCCCGCCATGCCGGCCGCCGCATAGGCCGCTAGCGCCACGGGTGGCGTGATGTCCGCCAGGATGCCGAAATAGAACACGAAGAAGTGCGCCGCGATGGGCTGCACGCCCAGCTGCACCAGCGTGGGCGCGGCCACCGCCACCATGATCAGGTAGTTCGCCGTGGTGGGAATGCCGCAGCCCATCAGGATGCAGACCAGGCCGGTCATGATGAGCGCGGCGACCAGCGTGAGCGTCTGGGTATTGGCGATGGCATCGGGGATGACGGTTGCCGCGCCGCCGGCGATAGCCTGGGCCGCCGAGATCACGATGTACGAGATCTTGAAGCCCACGCCCGTCAGCGTGACCACGCCGATCACGATACCCACGGTGCCCGCCGCGGCGCCCACCGCCAGCGCGTACTTGGCGCCGGTCTCGAAGGCCTCGTACAGGTCGCGCAGGCGCAGCCGTTGGAACGGATTCAGCAGGCCCACAATGATGCAGCCGGTAATGCCCGCGAAGGCCGCCAGGTACGGCGTGCGGCCGCTGGCCAGCACGCCGATCAGCAGGACCAGCGGGATCAGCGTCGGCCAGCGCATCTTGAACGACTGCTTGAGCTTGGGCATTTCTGCTTCGGTCAGCCCGCGCAGGCCCTCGCGCTTGGCCTCGAAGTGCACCTGCATGAACATGCCGAAGAAGTACAGGAAGGCCGGGAAAATGCCCGCGATCGCGATCTGCTGGTACGGAATGCCCAGGAATTCGATCATCAGGAACGCCGCCGCGCCCATGATGGGCGGCGTGATTTGCCCACCCGTGCTGCTGGCGGCCTCCACGCCGGCGGCGAAGTGCCGCGGGTAGCCGATGCGGATCATGGCCGGGATGGTCAGCGAACCCACCGTCACCGCATTGGCGACCGAGGAGCCCGACAGCATGCCGAACATGGCCGAGCCGAATACCGACACCTTGGCCGGCCCGCCGGCATAGCGCCCGGCGATGGTGGAAGCGACGTCCAGGAACAGCTGGCCCAGGCCGATACGGGTGGCCAGCACGCCGAACAGTACGAAGTGGAACACATAGGTCGCCACCACGCCCACCGCCACGCCGTACACGCCCTGGCTGGTCAGGTACATGTGGTTGACGATCTGGGGCCAGGTGTTGCCCGCATGTTGCAGCAACCCGGGGAAATACGGACCGAACATGGCGTAGGCCATGAACACCAGCGCGATGATGGGCAGCGGCCAGCCCATGGCGCGCCGCGTGGCTTCCAAGAGGCCGATCAGCAGGATCGAGCCCATGAACACGTCTATGGGCAGGGGATTGCCCACGCGGAAGGCCAGGTCCTCGAAGATGTAAGGGATATACAGCACCGACAGGGCCAGTGCGACCGCGATGATCCAGTCATACAGCGGAATGCCGCCGGGCGCGTACCAGGTGGACTTGGGCTCGCGCGTGTAGTGCGATTTGGAAAAACCGAAAACCAGGAAGATCAGGCTGAGCACGAAAGCCAGATGCACCCCGCGGTGCGTGGCTTCGCGCAGCAGGCCGAAGCCGGCCGTGTAGTAGTGGAAGATGGAGAGCGTTACCAGCAGGCCAGAGACGATCCAGGTCGCCGTCTTGTCCAGCGGCCGGAAGCGGATTTCCGAATCGTACTTCTCCGCCAGCTGCTGGGTTTTTTCGTGATCAATTTCCATCGCAGTAATTCTCAGGATGATTCAGCAAGCAGGGCCGCTCGTGGCGGCCCTACTCAAGCGCGGCGCGTTGCTCCGCGGACATGCACTTCTATCCCTTCGCTTCCTGGCCACCCGGCACGCTAGCCGCATGACCCCGACGCCACCGATCAGGGCCGCGTGGATCCGGCTCCGCCGGTCCACTGCGGCGCCCCTGGGGGAAGCGCCGAAGGCGCTCGGGGGGGCCTACTTCAGCAGCCCGATTTCCTTGTAGAACTTTTCAGCGCCCGGGTGGAACGGAATGCCGGCGCCCTTGACCGCGTTGTCGCGGGTGATGAGCTTGCCCTTGGCGTGGCCGTTGTCCAGGGTCTTGCGGGTGGCGTCGCTGTACAGCGCCTTGGTGACGTCGTACACCACCTGCTCCGGCAGCTTGGCCGAGGTGACCATCTGGGCGTTGACCGAAATCGTCTTCACTTCACCCACGTTCTGGTAGGTGTTGGCGGCAATGGTGTCGGGCGTGAAGAATTCCTGCTTGGCGCGCAACGCGTCGATCTCCGGGCCAACCAAGGGCACGATCTCGATGCCGGCGCCGCTGGACGCCAGTTCCGCGATGGCGCCTGCGGGGGCGCCGCCCACGAAGAAGAAGGCATCCAGCCCGCCATCCTTGAGCTTGTCGCCGGCTTGGTTGGGCTTCAGGTATTCGGCCTTGATGTCCTTGTCGGTCATGCCGTAGGCGCCCAGGATCAGGCGCACGTCCACCAGGGTGCCGGAACCCGGCTCGTCCATCGACACGCGCTTGCCTTTCAGGTCGGCCACGCTCTTGATGCCTGAGCCCTTGCGTGCCACCAGGTGGATGCTCTCCGGGTACAGGGTGGCGATCAGGCGTAGGTCTTGCGCCTTGGGCTTGCCTTCGAAGGTGCCGGTGCCGCTGTAGGCCCAGAAAGCGACGTCGGATTGCGTGAAGCCCGCTTCAAAGGAGCCGCCCAGGATGCCGTTGATGTTGGCAACCGACCCATTGGAGGCGACCGCCGTGGCGACCAGCTTGCCCGGTTGGGACACCGCGTTGGCGATGATGCCGCCGATGGGATAGTAGGTACCGGCCGTGCCGCCCGTGCCGATGCGGAAGAATTGTTGCGCTTGCGCGGTGCCAGCGGCGCCGACGGCGGCGGCCGCGATGGTCAGGGCGGTGATCCAGGTCTTGAGTTTCATGCGAGCTTCTCCGAATTCTTGCTGACGGGTATCAATAATGTGATTTCTGCCGATGGGCGAATTCCCCCGGCAAAAACGTGCCTCCCCTCGGGGGCTTCTTTATGATGAAATTCTGTCATGCCCGTCCCCTGTAGCCAATGATTACAGGGCTATGGTTTTCCAGGGGGTCGCATCGCCCAAGGTTATGGGCGGTCCCGCTTTGGTTATGGTTTGCGCTTACATCCCTGCAGTGCTGATAACGGAGTTTCCAAGATGTCCCAGGAAGTCATACGCGGCATTGCGCTGCCCCCCGCCGCCCAGCCGGGCGATCCCCTTGCCCGCGTCGACACGCCCAGCCTGGCGCTGGACCTGACCGCTTTCGAAGCCAATCTGCGCGCCATGCAGGCCTGGGCCGATCGCCACGAAGTGGCCCTGCGGCCGCACGCCAAGGCCCATAAATGCCCGCAGATCGCGCTGCGCCAACTGGCCCTGGGCGCGCGCGGCATCTGTTGCCAGAAGGTCAGCGAGGCCCTGCCCTTCGTGGCCGCTGGCATCCATGACATCCACATCAGCAATGAAGTGGTCGGCGCGGCCAAGATGGCGCTGCTGGGCCAGCTGGCGCGCGCGGCCAAGATCAGCGTGTGCGTGGATAACGCCCAGAACCTGGCGCAACTTTCCGCCGCCATGGTCCAGGCTGGCGCCGAGATCGACGTGCTGGTGGAAGTGGATGTGGGCCAGGGCCGCTGCGGCGTGTCCGACGACGCGACTGTCTTGGCGTTGGCGCAGCAGGCGCGCGCGCTGCCGGGCCTGAACTTCGCGGGCCTGCAGGCCTATCACGGCTCGGTGCAGCACTACCGCACGCGCGAAGAGCGCGCCACCGTCTCCCGCCAGGCCGCGCGCATCGCCGCGTCCTATGCGCAGCTGCTGCGCGAAAGCGGCATCGCCTGCGACACCATCACCGGCGGCGGCACCGGCAGCGTGGAGTTCGACGCCGCCAGCGGGGTCTACACCGAATTGCAGGCGGGCTCTTATGCCTTCATGGATGGCGACTACGGCGCCAATGAATGGGACGGCCCGCTCAATTTCCAGAACAGCCTGTTCCTGCTGTCCACCGTGATGAGCACGCCCACCCCGGAGCGCGTGGTGTTGGACGCCGGCCTGAAATCGGCTTCCGCCGAATGCGGCCCGCCCGCGGTCTATGGCGAGTCCGGCCTGACCTGCATTGCCATCAACGACGAGCACAGCGTGGTGCGGGTCGAACCCGGCGCCACGGCGCCCGCGCTGGGCAGCGTGCTGCGCCTGGTGCCTGCGCATGTGGACCCGACCTTCAACCTGCACGACGGCCTGGTGGTGTTCAAAGACGGGGTGGTGCAGGACATCTGGGAAATTTCCGCGCGCGGCTTCTCGCGCTGAATCAGGACGCCCGAACGCAAAATGGCCGGCGCGCCATCAAGCGCCAGCCGAGCACGGGTTCCTGCAGGCCTACTGGGCCTTTTGCTGGATCTTTTCCCCGCCGCGTTCGATGTCTTTGCCGGCGCCTTCCATGGTGTTGCAGCCGGCCGTGATGGCGGTTATTGCAAGCATCAGCACAAGCCAGATTCGATGCGTCATTTTTTTCTCCTTTCGGCGTTCATGAGCGTAGCGGGTCATGCCGAAGGGCAGCCGCGCTATTTCTTGTTCAGCAAGTCGCGTGCCTGATCCTTGGCTTCGCCTACATTGCGTTGCACCTTGCCCACGGTTTTCTCCGCCTTGCCCTCGGCTTCCGTCTGGCGGTTGCCTGTCAGCTTGCCGGCCGTTTCCTTGATCGAGCCTTTGACTTCCTTGGCTGCGCCCTTGATGCGGTCGTTATCCATGTTGTCGCTCCTAATTCCAGGTTGCGTGAAACCGCGCCGGAGGACCCCGTTCGGGCCCAGACTCCAGCGGCGGACGAACCCACTATAGGAAGCGCATGGCGCGCGCGTAAGAAGCGCGCGCATCAGATCGGCTGGTACTTTTCTACCGAATCTTGTGGACTCGTTTGTCGGCTTGCTTGCCAGGCTGCTTGTCTGGTTGCTTTTGCGCCTGCTTGCGCGCCGGTTTTTCATAGCCCACGATGCCGCGCTGCCGCGCCCAGATGATGGCGGCGCTGCGCCGGTGCACGTCCAGCTTGCTGTACAGCGCCGCCACGTGATTGCGCACCGTGTTGCGCGACAGATGCAGGGTGGCCGCGATCTCCGGGTCCGTGTGGCCCTGGCACATCAGGCCCAGGATCTCGCGTTCGCGCGGCGTCAGATCGGCCAGTTCGCTCTGCCCCTGCGGCGTACCCTGGGGCGTGCGGATTTGCGCCAGCTTCTCGATGACGGTGCGGCTGAACCACGAGGTGTCCTGCATCACCGTCTCGATCGCCTCCATCAGTTCCACCTCGTTGCGCTTGCGTTCGGTGATGTCCTGGATCGCCGCCAGCACGCAGGGCTGGTCCTGGATGGATACCGGCGCGGCCGACACCAGGCAGTCCAGCAGCGCGCCCTCACGCGTGCGCAGCGCCATTTCCTGGCTGCGCACGCTGGCGCCTTGCTCCAGCGAGGCCATGGCGCGGTCATAGGCTTGCGGGTCGGTCCACAACTGCGCCAGCGCGTCCTCGTCGCGCGCCAGCGTCTTGGCGTCATAGCCCGTCGTGGCAACGAAGGCATCGTTGACCTCCAGCAGCTCGCCCGTCGTGCTGCTGAGCGTCATGGGTACCGGCGCCAGCCGGAACGCCGTGGCGAAGCGTTGTTCGCTATCGCGCAGCGCCGTCTCGGCCTTGCGGCGCGGCTCCAGATCGTTGAAGGTGAACAGCATGCAAGGCTGTTCCGCGACCTCGATGGGCTGGCCCGCCACGATGACGAGCTTGGTGCCGCCGCCCTGCACCGTGATGATGGTTTCCGTCTGCGGAATGGTGGTTCCTTCCGCCAGCCGGTGCAGCGCATCCTCGCGTTGCGGCGTGTCGCCCAGGACGTCCAGCTGGCGCAACGTCTTGCCCAGCACTTCCTCGCGCTTGTAGCCGGTCATCGCCAAAAATCCTTCATTGACCTTGATGTGGCGCAGGTCCGCCAGCGAGCAGATCACGGCCGGCGCGGGATTGGCGTTGAAGGTTCTTTCGAAGCGCTCTTCCGCGTTGTAGCGCTCGGTCACGTCCAGCAGCACCAGCACCATGCCTTCCGCCACGCCCTGCGTATCGCGCAGCTCCAGATTGCGCACCTGATGCATGCGGCTGAACGCCGGATCGCGCCGGCTGGTCACTTCCACCACCACGTCCTTGTAGGCCTCGCCCGCCAGCGCGCGGTCCAGCGGATACTGCGCCGCGCGTAGCGCGCGATGGTTGCGATAGTGCAGCGTAAACGCCTTGCGGTAGCCGGCGGCGGTGCCGCCCAACGCGGCCAGATCCGTCACGCCGTGCATGGCCAGCGCCGTGTCGTTGGCCCAGACGATGCGGCGGTCCTGGTCCAGCAGGATGATGCCTTCGATCAGGCCGTCGATGATTTCCAGCAGATGGCGGCGTTCCGTCGTGAACGCCGTGGCGGTCTTCTTCATCCTGACTCCTCGGTGCGCAAAACCGGGCCGCTGGCGCGCGGCCGCAAGATAGGAAGAAAGTACTAGATAAAGTCGTCCCGCGTGATCTGGGCGTGCGCGGACCAGGCTTCTATCGTGGTCCTGCACCGATACGCGTGCTGCTTCGCGTGAAACGCTTTGCGTGAATCTTCAGGAGATATCCATGAACACGAACCAGAAGCCCGGCGATCCCTCCAACCAACCCGGCATCGATCCGTCCCAGCGTCCCGGCCAAGAACCCGGCGGCGCGCCGGAGAAGCAGGCGCCCGGCCAGGTGCCGGGCCAGCCCGGTCCCGATGACGTCGACCCGGGTCGCATGCCGCCGGAAGTGCCCGGCAATCCGGGGCAGCCTGCGGAAAAGCCCAGGCAACCCGGCGAACCCGGACGGCCGGGTCAGCCGGGTGATCCGGCCTAAGCCGGCCCACCCATAGCTTCAACTCTGTCCATCATGCAAACCGCCCCGGCGATGCGGGGCGGTTTGCTGTGGGCATGGCGTCTTGCGCGTCCGTCAGTCGACCTGCGCGCCCGACTGCTTCACCGCCTCGCCCCACTTCTTCACTTCGCCGGCAATGAAGGCGCCGGTCGCATCAGGCGTCAGCGGCATCGGCTCCGCGCCGCGGTCGCGGAAGAACTTCTGCATGTCCGGCGAATTCAGCACCTGGCCGATCTGCTTACTCAGATAGCCCGTCACCTCGGCCGGCGTATCACGCGGCGCCAGCACCGCCGCCCAGCCGATGGCCTCGAAACCCGGATAACCCGATTCCGCCACCGTCGGCACGTCCGGCAGCTGCGGCAGGCGCTTGGCCGTCGTCACCGCCAGCGCCACCGCCTTCTTGCTCTGCACATGCGGCAGGCCGGCAGTCACCGAGTCCACCATCAACGGCACCTGATGCCCTAGGAAATCCGCCTGCGCCGGGCCGCTGCCCTTGTACGGGATGTGGCGGATGTCGATTTTCGCCGCCGCCTTGAACATCTCGGCCGACAAATGCTGCGTGCCGCCAATGCCCGCGCTGGCATAAGCCAACTCGCCAGGATTGGCGCGCGCCTGCGTCACCAGCTGCTTGAGCGAGGTAATGCCCGAAGCCGGCGTCGCCAGGAACATCAGCGGCACCGAGAACACCCCCGACACCGGCGCAAAATCCTTGGTCAGGCTGTAATTGATGGTCTTGTACAGCGTCTGGTTCACCGCCGCGGCAGAGCCCGCGATCACCAGCGTGTAGCCGTCCGGCGTCGCGCGCGCCGCCTGCTCCATCCCGATATTGCTGCCCGCGCCCGCGCGGTTCTCCACCACGATGGGCTGCTTGACGGCCGCGCCCAGCTTTTCGGCCAGCGCGCGCGCAAAGATATCGGTCGCCTGCCCGGGCGGGAACGGCACGATCAGGCGGATGGGGCGCTCGGGAAAATCGGCATGAGCGGTGGTCGCGGCCGTCGCCAGCGCCAGGCCGGCGGCAAGACTGGAAAGAATACGTTTCATGATTGGTCAGTAAAAAGCGACAAAGGGCTGCGCGCAGGGGCGCGCCTGTTGCATAAAATGTAGCTCCCGCGCTGGCGGCCCTTTTGAGGCGGCCCCGGGCGGATCGGCAGGGGGTGTGTCACGATAGCATCCCCCCGTCGGTGCTAAATTCGCCTATTGGCATCGTCCAATTACTTTCTCACCCCCTGTTCTCTCATTCCGCAGGAACCGCCATGGAATTCAGCCAGTTCAAGACCAACGCCCTCATGGAGATCACCTCCCGCCCGGACCTCGTGTTCGTGCGCGGCCAGGGATCCTGGCTGGAGGATCACGCGGGCAAGCGATACCTGGACTTCGTCCAGGGCTGGGCCGTCAACACCCTGGGCCACAGCGCCCCGGAAATGCAGAAGGCCCTGCTGGACCAGTCCAAGCTGCTGATGAACCCCTCGCCGGCGTTCTACAACCTGCCCTCCATCGAGCTGGCCGAGCGCCTCACCGGCGCCTCGGTCTTCGACCGAGTCTTCTTCGCCAACAGCGGCGGCGAAGCCAACGAAGGCGCCATCAAGCTCGCCCGTAAATGGGGCCAGGTGCACAAGAAAGGCGCCTACAAGATCATCACCATGAACCACGGCTTCCACGGCCGCACGCTGGCCACCATGTCCGCGTCCGGCAAGCCGGGCTGGGACAAGATGTTCGCCCCGCAGGTCGAAGGCTTCCCCAAGGCCGAAATCAACGACCTGGAGTCGGTGCGCAAGCTGATCGACGACCAAACCGTCGCCATCATGCTCGAACCCGTGCAAGGCGAAGCCGGCGTCGTCCCCGCCAGCAAGGAATTCATGCAAGGCCTGCGCAAGCTGGCCGACGAGCACAAGCTGCTGTTCATCGTTGATGAAGTGCAGACGGGCATGGGGCGTACGGGCACCATGTTCGCCTACCAGCAATCCGACGTCGTGCCGGACATCATGACGCTGGCCAAGGGCATCGGCGGCGGCGTGCCGCTGGCTGCGCTGCTGGCTCGTCAGGAAGTGTGCGTGTTCTCGCATGGGGACCAGGGCGGCACGTACAACGGCAATCCGCTGATGGCTGCTGTTGGCGTTGCTGTGTTCGACGCCCTGGCTGCGCCGGGCTTCATGGAATCCGTCAACGCCCGCGCCAAGCAATTGTCCGAAGGCCTGCTGGCCCTGTCGGCCAAGTACGGCATGAAGGGCGAGCGCGGCATGGGCTTGCTGCGCGCACTGGTCATGGACCGCGACGACGGCCCCGCCATCGTCGAAGCCGCGCGCAATCTGACGCCTAACGGTCTGCTGCTGAATGCGCCGCGTGGAAATCTGCTGCGCTTCATGCCGGCCTTGAATGTGACGGCTGAGGAAATCGACACGATGCTGACGCAGTTGGATGGGCTGATTGCGCAGGTGCGCAAGGCGTAATCGAAGCGATACGTTAAGCAGTGACGACAAGGGCCGCGTTCGCGGCCCTTGTACTTTTTGGCGGGCGAGATTCCGCTACTGCGGCCGTCCCGCCTCGACCCACTCCTGCACCAGTTCCATCGGCAAGCGAAATCGCGCGCAGTTGTACAGATCCAGCACGAGCAGCTCTTCCACCAACATCGACCGGAACGCATGCACATCGTCCTCCGACAAGGCCAGGGCCGCCACCGCTGCGTCGGCGGTTTGCCGCGCTCGCACCACGCGGCTGATCGCCTCGTTCAGCTTTTCTCGGAATCTCAGGCGAACGGGATCCGGCACACCTGCCGCATCGAGCTGAATGGCGTATTTGCGGATCGAGCGCCGATAGGACCAGGTGAACAGATCCACCGCCAGCGCCACGTCGCCGCGTTCGTAGATGCCCATCATGGCGTAGGCATAGTCTTGCGCCTCCACATCCAGGAAGGACAGCGGCGAGGAGTTGTAGAGCATCAACGGAATGTTGGCCGACAAGCGGCTGGTGCGCTTGTTGCCGTCCTCGAAGGGGTGCGGATAGGCAAGGTTCACCCAGAGAAAGAATGCCGCTTCCACGGGGTTCTTGATCAGCCGCGCCTTCTCCAGGATGTGATCGAAAATATCCTGCAGTAGCGCAGGTGCCTGGATGGGCAGGTAAGTCGCGCCGCTGATGTTGACCACGGTCCGACGGATATGACCCAAGCCTTTGGTGTTGGGCAACAGGTGCTGCATCAGGATCGCGTGGAGGTTGCCGATGATTGCGGACGTCAGGCCGTGCATGGGCACCGCATCGATCATGAACTCGATGGCGGCCTTGTGGTTGAGCAGCATGATCGCGTCCAGATCAGTGGCTGCCGCGCCGCGCTTGAAGAGCTCTTGCGCGGCCAGCAGCGAGTACCGATTGCCTTCCAGCCGCGAAGACGACCAGGACAGGTCCAGCAACAGCGGTTCCAGCACGCGGCGCGCGTATGTGCCGGCAGGCTGCTGACCCTGCATGCGGCCTTCGTCGGCCAAGGCCTGGGCCAGGGTGGGAGGCAGAAGGGAACTGTGATTTGGAACATAGTCGTCCACGAAGCTGCGCTGATAGCCCACCGGTGCGCGCGATGCTAGCGGTTGCTGGAGGTGGGCGAGCAGTGCCAGCCCATGTTCGGACCAGATCATTTCGTTGGTATCGGGCGCCGGTTCCGCCAGCCGGGTGGCGATATTGGTCGCGGCATATGCCCAAGCGGGCGCCTGGTCCGCGACTCGGTAGCGTGTGGCCCGGCCCCTTCCCTCGCGTAGCACCAAGCCGGCTTTGAGCAGGACGTCTGGCTGGCGTTTCACGGTGGACCAACTGGTATCGATACTGGCGGCCAGCTCACTGGAACTCAGCCACGGGCGGGCTTCCCGCTGTCGGGTATGGAGTATCTGGAGTATGTCTTCGCGGACGGGCATCGCGTGCTCGTGGCAGGTCGAATCAGCTCAATTTAGTAGTAATCAGCTCATTGAATAGGCTGGTTCTGAGCTTAAATGAGCTCAAATGGTCTGATTTTGAGCTGATTGGAGATCCAACCATCCGGGAGAAGGCGGCTGTACCAACGTCTTCCGGCCGTGCGCGACCGCATGGGCGCGCCCGGCACGACGTTCGTCTGACTGTCGCGATAGCGCGACGCGATTTAGCCGTGGCGGTTGGAAAAATATGGTGCCAGGCTGCAATTTCTCTGGGTAAATTGTAGTCTGACACCATATTTTCTCGAGATGTCGAAAAGCTATGTGGCATCACCTGGCAACTACACAGGCCGCCGAAATTCTCTTTCCCCGGCCAGAATGCATATTCTGTAATGCGGATATGCTCTCCTGCCCGGTTGATAATTTGTGGGACTTGAACGAAGACGCGATTCGAAAAGAGCATGATCTGCAAGTTAGGCAGAACGCAATCTATGTGGATGGCTCTTTTTTATTGCATCGCCCCATTATGTCGGTACCTGAAGTCGTCGGGACGGCTTTTCATTGCTGCCCTGTTTGCGGATGGTGGTGCGTTATCCGGGAGCTTCAATATGAGACGCCTGCTAAGGGGTATTCTGCGTACCAGTGGGCTGCCGGAGCGCTCACTTCAGTGTTGCCATTGCCAATTGATAGCCCGGTTGAGGAGCTAAGGAGCAATCTTTGTGCCAGATACAGCGACCGCTTTTCAATAGAGCCATATCAATTTGAAAAAATCGTGACGAGCATCTTGAAGTCTTACAGGCTCGATGTGCAAATAACGAGTCGCTCGAACGACGGTGGGTTGGACGTAATCGGAATCGACGGGTCGGGCGAAGCGTTTGGGGTCCAAGTGAAGCGTTATCGTGGTGTCATCGAAATTGAGCAGCTACGTTCTTTCGTTGGTGCGCTGGTTTTGCATGGTCTTCCGCAGGGAATGTTTGTGACGACGTCGGGCTTCACTGCCGGGGCAAAGTCAGTATGTCAAAAAGCGGAGTTGCAAGGAATTAAGCTGAGTCTAATTGATTCGGAGAGGTTGCTTGAAATGTTAAAAATTGCACAAATAAAGGATTTTGACAAAGAGCAATTGCCGGATCTTGCCGATAGCCATTCTAAGAAAATCAAGGCTCTCAATTACGGATACTCTCATCACCTCGGGTCTTTGTAGACATCTTTCCATAATTTGCAAATATGGTGTCAGACTGCAATTTCATTGGTTAAACCGTAGTCTGACACTATTATTGCAGGCCGTGTTTACCGTGAAAGTGCTGGAGCGCACGCTGGGCGACAACATCGGCTTTCACATCCTGCAGGCGCAGTACGGCACGGGCGAGGAGGGCGCCGTCAGCGCGCGGCGAGTGTCGGAATGGCTGAACCCGGAAGCGCCGGCCGACAGCCGGGAGCGCGAGCTGGTGGACCTGCTGGTCACCAACATCTTGCGCGGCCGGCCGAGGATCCGAGACCTGTCGGACCGCTTCGACTTGCCGAAGTCCAACATCGGTCGGCTGGCGTCGGCATACCGGGTCTTGGTAGGGGGGGCGCGCCGCGCGGCGTTGAAGCGCCTGGACGTGCAGATGGGGGACGCGGGGATCATTGGTGATTTGTAGAAAGCCCAGTTCGCGTTGAGAGAAAAATAATCTATGCCTCCCAAATAAACCCGGTTTCTACGCGCGTTTAGGTGTGGGGGGGAGTGAGCGGCTGTGGCTGCGTTTGCTGGCCGCTCCAGCGAAATGCAGAAGCCTCTAGCCGCTTTTCGACCATGAGCACTCGTCTCGCCAGTTTCTGAACCGGGTGATTTTGCTTACTCATCAGCGCGAAGAGTCCATAACGGTTGGTAAGGTAGAGCTCCTTCCGAAAATCTTCAGTTAATAGGTGGAAATGCCACGCTACTACTTCTCCTCGCGTCAACTGCGCTCGAATCGCAGCACTGTAAGAATATTCGTCATCCTCGGATAAAAATGTCTGCCGGTCTATCCATCGGAAGAGTTGCATCTGTTGAGATAAGAGACTGCGGATTTGTGTATCCCGCAGAAGGAAGTCATGCCAGTGGCGTATGAGACAAGATTTGACGCCTTCTACCGCTTCGGGGGACTCGCGAGCCTCCCTCAATGACCCGGGGATATCGAGGCCTTTGTCCGTTATTTCTTTTTCTGCAGGGTCAAAAAAATGCTCAAACAGTAAATGTTCTAATGCCGGAGGACCTTGGAAATTCGTGGACTCTTTCGTCGCAGTAACCAAGGTTAGATTTGTTCGATAAGCTGCATTCATTGTGAAAAGACTCTGTTCAAACGCAGCTTTTGCTTGAATTTCAAGCATTTGCAGTGTTCGCGCGTCTGCCGCTGCTGCAGCCCGTTCCTGGAGTGCTGCAGATTGAGCTTGAATGCGTAATGTGTCGCGTTGCAACTCTAGCATCTCCAAGTTTCGGGCGTCCGCGGCGCGCATCGCCTCCTCCTGTAGCGTCAGCGAAGATGTCTGCGTTTGGAGCGTGTTGACCAAGAGATAGACGGTTATTAGGCCGACCAGCGGGTTTAACCAGCCGCCCAAGAAGTCGCCAGACTGGCCGAGGGTCTCCACATCAACAGTCTTCGTGCCAACAAGAAGTGCTCCTGTGACAAAAAGGCCGCCACCGGCGAGTACGAGAAGTCGTAGTCCGCGGGTTGCAGAATTCCATAGCGATAGAGCGCGCTCAGTCAGCGACTGGTACCTTGAACGTACATATTCCCTTGCGCTGACTAGCGTGGCTTGATGGAAGTGTAGTAGCAGATTCAATATGCCAACCGCGACTGGAATGAGTCCTGCGATCAAAACACTGAGGTGAATCGACATAGCAAATCTTGATGGATGAAATTGATTGTTATAACTCGTTTCGATGTGTTGTGCATTCGCCGAGGAATGCTAATGACGCGGTTAGACCGCTTGACAATGTGGGACAAGGTGAGCAGAATTCGCCCAGGCTCGTAGCAAATGCGACCTGATGAAACGCCCCGGCCAAAACCGGGGCGTTTTGCATTCCAAGTTCTTCGATTGAACCTAGGTAGGAGAATGTTGCGGGATTGACTTCACTGCAATTGCAAGAACGATCATCGACCAACCTGCGAACAGCCACCACCAGGCCAAGCGCATAGAGAAAAGCGAGTCAAATTTTCGCAATTTGGGATTCGGTGAGACCAATCCCACTTCAACTTGGTCGTCTACTTCGCTACCAATGGCGGCTTGGGCGCAAGTACTTGCTTGCATGAAGTAGGTATGGCTCAGTTGGAACTGGCTCAGCGCGCAAAGCGCGACTACTAGAAACAGTATGCCGACGGAAAAATAGAGCAAAGTTGCGTTGAATCCCGCTGTCGCTAGTAGTGTTGCGCTTGCTGCAATCCCCAGCCCTCCGGCCGTGCCTATCGCCCTGGACATCGAGGCGCGTGCTTCCAGATAGCGCCTGGAATCTTGATACCAAATGTCCAAGGCCTGGGCAGCAGAGATTCTGACGATTTGGATTGAATCGTACCTACTAGCTTTGCGCGGATGCGTCCACAAGACCCAAATTATCGGCACGACGACCTGCACAGTCGCTAGTATGGTGAAAACTGTGTTGCTGGCCGCATGGAGATCGAGGTTACTCCAATCAAATTCCCTTAGGCCAGCGAACTCCAACACGCTTTCTTTCAGTGCGTTCCAGTCCATCGACGGCTGCTTGAATATTGCTGAGTTGAAAGAAGACGGCGACGGCCGAGCAGCTGTAACTGCGACCGACAGCCGACCCACGGTTATAGCCGCGAGCGACCCGAGGCCGTCCCACCTGTACAGGCGGGGGCAACGGTAACACATCCTCACGCAAACATGGCATCCCCAATCATTCCCTGGCTGGGCGGCAAGCGCCGCCTGGCCGATCGCATTTTTCCCTTTTTCCCTGTCCATGACTGCTACGTTGAACCGTTCGCGGGCGGGGCGGCGCTTTTCTTCCTGCGGCCGACGCCGGCCAAGGTCGAAGTACTGAACGACGTCAACGGCGAGCTGGTGAACCTGTACCGCGTGGTGCAGCACCACCTCGAGGAGTTCGTCCGACAGTTCAAATGGGCACTCTCCAGCCGCGACGTGTTCAAGTGGCTGCAGATCACCAGGCCAGAGACGTTGACCGATATCCAGCGCGCAGCCCGGTTCTACTACCTCCAGCAGAACGTCTTCGGCGGCAAGGTGGATGGGCAGACCTTCGGCACCGCCACCACGGCGCCGCCGGGCCTGAACCTCCTGCGCCTTGAGGAAAATCTGTCAATGGCGCATCTGCGTTTGGCGGGCGCCTACATCGAGAACCTGCCCTGGCAGAAGTGCCTGGATATGTACGACCGGCCGCACACGCTGTTCTACATGGATCCTCCCTATTGGGAGACCGAAGGCTACGGGGTCGGCTTCGGCTTCGAACAGTACGAGGACATGGCGGCGCGTATGCGCAAGCTGCAGGGCCGCGCCATCGTCAGCCTGAACGATCACCAGGACATTCGTCGGGCGTTCGATGGTTTCCACATCGAGGCCACAGGAGATCTTGACACCATATAAATCAAACGCTTAATCAAATTTGACTCATCCAATCTGGCCGCAATGGTTCATTGAACATGGCATTCTTTCCCAGAAAGATCATTTAACTTGGATGCTGAATCAGTCCATCACATTGGGAGGTCTCCGATCCCGGCCCCCACGCCTGCCCTACAACTGCGGTGAGCTAGACGCGCTTGACGAACGACGGCCATCGGCCATGAGCGGTCGACCGCCAACGGCGGCTTTGCAGCGAGTCAACTACTGTCTGATAAGGATGGCTATCTCCACAGGCCGCTGTGCATGGGCCACCTCTGCCGACCCACCACCATCTCCGCGAGGTTACCGCCCGCAGCATGGCAGCGCGAGGCCAGATCTGCGCAGAATGGGGGCCCTTGCAATCCGAGGCGTCGCTGCTTACGCTGGCCGGATCTGGCCGGGAATCCTTCCGAGGACTGGAGGTGGCCTCCGCTGCCAGTCAGTTTCCGAGCGGCGCTTGTCGCCCGTCAGCAAAACCACATCCTCATGATGGCGTGGTTTCACAGCCGAGCGCGTCAACCGATGCGTCGATGCGCTGGGAATACGCCTTGATCTCAGCTGGCGTTTGATAGCCATATTCGATGAACGAGAGCGCGTTCAGCAAAAGCTGGCCCGCGAGTCGGCTCAACTCTGCGACGTCGCGAACGTTCACGTGATTCCGTGAGGCTCGATGGACGGCTTGAGATCGCAAGGCGTACAACTTCGCGACCCGCTTCTTCAGACCCTGGTAATCGTCCACCTTGGCAAACCCATAGCCACCGTACACCAGGACTGACGCCACACCCACTGACAGCGAGCGCGTGATGCCTTCCTGGTCCGAGGAGAACAAGGCCTCGATGCAGCTCCAATACTTCACCAGTTGCATGACCTGCGTAGGGTCTCTATGCGCATCGGCGAACCAGTGGAAACCACGGGTAACCGCATCCTCAAGCGGGGTACGTTTTTCACTCTGGAAAATCCGCATGGCTGTCGTGATATAGCTGGCATCGACGAGTTGGTTACGCAGATTGGCATCGATGGGAAGCGGCGAGCCGCGCAACCCGCTGCTGTGAAGGGCAAAGTCCGAGCCGGCCTCTCCCCAGGAAAACCATGTGGCGCGTCCATCTGTATCGTGGCCGGTCATGTTGGGACTGATGAAGAGCTGGGTGGCCCCATTCGGAAGCATGGCCGCTGCGACTACGGCAATTAGACCTGCGACCAAGACGGACTGGGTCCGAATGCGCGACTCAGCAACTCGATGCGTTCCCAGCGCTGAACCGGTTAGCCACAGCTCCCAGTGCCTGTAGCTCTGGAGCTTACTCGGCACGTCAGTCCAGCTGTGGTCGACACCAGCCTGATTCAGGAAACTGATGGAAGGGCGGATGATCTTGTAAGGACCAAGTGCGAGCTCGTCGATACCCTTCAGCTCAAGCCCCACGAACGGAACAACAAAGGTCCGGGAGCGGATCTCAGGTGCCAACCTCGCGGATAACAATCCGAGCCACTCTTGGGCAGTCCCTGCCATGAGGTTTGCCGCAGACAACTCTGCAAAGGTCTTCTTGGAGGCATCCCAAAGGTCCGCGTAGTCAGCAAGGCCGCAGAACGAGTCTGCGTCGTGCACGGTTGATACAAGGATCTCAAGCTGCTCAAGCCCGGAGTCACTGAGCATCTTCATGCGGCCATCAGGAAGATGAAGTTCGTGCGTGATCGACACGCCCTTCAGATCCTCAACCGATCTGACGTCGATAAACGATTTATCCCCAACGAGGCGGGACAGCGCGCGCCTGATGGTTCGAGCCTGCTTGCGACTCAAGGAAAGTGGTGCTTCGATCATGTTACAAGCTTGGCATAGATAGCGGTTCAGCGCCAACGTCGACCGACCGCTTCCTGTCTTTAAGCCGATGGTTGCGACGCCCGCTCAGGGTCGAAAGCAGACGCGTGAGTAGTCGGTGGCGAAATTGTCATTCACCCTGCGGATAGCATCAGACCACCTCCCGTATACTCCATTCACTACCGCCACCACCGGTAGCCCGGAATGGAAGCCGGTAAATTCGTCGGTGCTGACTCCCCAGTCAGCACGCCTTCGCACGTCCCAATGGGCGGGCCTTGGCAGGGGTGCGCTAGCCGCACGCCGGTTCCGACGATCCGGTCTTCCAACCTTGTCCTGTGCCCGCCCGCCTCATTTGGAAGTGGGGCAGCGGGATTTCCCACATCGCCGGAGGAAGTCCATGCAATCCCACCCCCTCACCCAAAACCCCTGGTCCGTCGAATCCGACCCCGAACTCGGCCCAGTCCCCCTCTCCCATCTCCACCACATAGACCGGGCCCGCCACGCCATCGAGGCCATCGCCCGTATGGTCGGCAACAGCGCCTCCGAACCCGACGCAACTGGCGGACAGCCGTTAGACACGTGGACGGTGGCGGCGTTGATGGGTGGAGTAGAAGGCTTATGCGATCACATGGGCACCTTGACCGACGCCATGCTGGCGCAGGCGCGCTTTTGCGAGGTGAATGCGGATCTCGGCGACGTCACGCACGGCGCGCCGTCGTCGATCCAGTAGCCAAACTCAGCAGCCAGAGGCGAGGCGCTTACGCGCCCGCCCTATTCAGCAATCGACCGAATCACCCTTGCCGGATTCCCACCCACCAGCGTATTCGCCGGCACATCCTTGGTGACCACCGAACCCGCCGCAACCACCGAGTTCTCGCCCACAGTCACGCCACCAATAACGGTCGCACCCGCCGCAATCCAGACATTCCTCTCGATCACAATGGGCTTCGCAGTGACGAAATCACGACGCCGCGAAGGCTCGATCGGATGGCCAGACGTAATGAGGCTGACGTTCGGCCCAATCATCACATCATCGGCAATGCTCAACCCACCCAGGTCATAGAAGGTGCAGCTCTGATTGACGAAGACGTTGCGCCCGACACTGATGTCAGGGCCGCCGGTCGTATAAAACGGCGGTATCAACAGAAAGCTCTCATCGACCGTCTTGCCGATCAGTTCGCTGAACAAGGCGCGGACTTCGGCGGCGTCGTTGAAGGTCAGGCGGTTGAGGGCGGCGGTGATCGTCATCGCGCGTTTGACGTTGGCTGTCATGGCCGCTGATTCGGGCGTTCTTCTGGGAATGATCAGGCTGCGGTCGTCATTTGCCATCTGCGGCTTTCCTTTGGGGTACGGCGTAGTCAGCGCGGGCGAACACAAAAAAGCCCGCACTCAACGCGGCTTCCAATTCACCCCGTCCTTGGACCGATACTCCGGCGTCCCGGTGCAACACCCACCCGCGCCAAACGCCTGCCGCCCCAAGAACGCAGTCACCACCCCCTTGTTCTCGGTCAGCCGCTGCTGGACGCAGATGGTCGGTAGCAGAGAGAAGTCGCCTTCAAGCACCAGCGTCCACTTCACGTTCTCGCCTTCGGCCGGCTCGACCTTGTACACCTTGCATTCATGCACCAGCAGATGCACGGGCTGCCCGGCCAGCACGCCCTTGAACTGCAGCTCCGGCGGTGTGTCGCGCGTGGCGATGGCTTCGGCGTTGAGTTTTGACCCGGGCGGCGCGGGTTTCAAGGACGAGGAATCGCAGCCGGACAGTGCACCCATGGCGGCCAAGGTGATGAGAAACAGGCGAGCCAGGCGGGGCATGCCCATGTGCTTCCGTCAGGCCACGCTGGCGAAGCGTTGTTCAAGGTAGGCGATGATGTCGCTGGACTCATACATCCAGCGCGTGCCCGCTGCATCGTCGATGCGCAGGCACGGCACCTTCACTTTGCCGCCGCCTGCCTGCAGTTGCGCGCGCGCTTCGGGATCGTTCTTGGCGTCGCGCAGCGCGATGGGCGCGTTGAGCTTGTGGATGGCGCGCCGCGTCTTGACGCAGAACGGGCAGGCATGGAATTGGTAGAGCGACAGCTTGGCCGCTTCGGTGTTGACCGTGGCCTGGCCTTGCGCGGAGCGCTGTTGCGGGCGGGGCCGCGTGAGGGCGTCGCCCAGCACGATGATTTGACCCAGGCCGACACGTAGGGCTTTGACTAGCATGGAGTAGGACTCGATACAGATGGACAGGCGGCCAGTCTACTCTGTGCGGCGTATTCCGGTCTTGCGGATACCTTCAGCCACGCCGGCCGGCTTTCACCCTAGGTCAGGTCGCGATTCGGGATTCGAAGCTGGCGCGCTATTGAAACCGCAGCAGGTAGCCGCAGCCGGGATAAGCAGGCCTTGCAGGCGGCGTGACGTTGCCGATGATCTGGCGCCTGCGCATGGAGCCAGGAATTCCCGCGCAGAGTCTGATTCGGCCGCCTGCACACGTGCAGAGAGGGATCGCATGCGAATCAATGTGGCGCTCCCGGTCAAAAAAAAGTAAACCGTAACCCTGCAGCCCACCCGTCATACGCGGACTACATCCGCCAATCTCACGCCGCGCTCTCAGGAGACTTCCTTGCGCTACGCCCTGATCTTCGTCTGCATCGTAGTGGCCGCCGCCGGGACGGCTTGCTCGTCCCGCCAGCTGTATGACACTGGCCAATCCTGGCAACGGAATGACTGCAATAAGATCGTCGATAACCAGGAGCGACAGCGTTGCCAGAGCGACGCGTCCAAATCCTACGACACGTACCAGCGTCAGCGGCAGGACGTCCAGAAATAGAATCGCCCGGCACGTTTTTAGAGACGACAAGGCAACGGCGCGCCTGGCACCACGACCTCGTTAAGCCACGCGCCGGAATGCCCTTCGATACCCCATCGGGCTCGTCCCTACGATGCCCGTGAAATGTTCCCGCAGCGATACCGCTGACCCAAATCCCACCTCCATCGCTACCCGCTCCACCGGCAGGTCCGTCGTCTCCAGCATTCCGCGCGCGCGGTTCACCCGTGACTGGATCACCCACTGCAAGGGACTGACGCCTAGCAGTTCCTGAAACCGCCGGTTCAAGGTGCGCACACTTACCGCGGCCTGCGCGGCCAGCGCGCCTACAGTCAGGTTGTGCGCCAGTCTGCTCTCGATCCAGTGCAGCAGCGGCGTCAGGTCGGTGTGCGAGGCCGGTGTGGACCGGACGATGAACTGCGCTTGGCCGCCAGCGCGCTCCAGCGGCACCACGGCCAGCCGGGCGCTGTTGGCGGCCACCGCGGCGCCGTGGTCGCGCTTGATCATGTGCAGGCACAGGTCCATGCCGGCGGCGGCGCCGGCGGAGGTCAGGATCTGGCCGTTGTCGACGAACAGCACATTGGGGTTGACGTCGATGGCGGGGTAGCGGCGAGCCAGTTGGTCGGCGGCTTTCCAGTGGGTGGTGGCCTTGAGGCCGTCGAGGATGCCGCTGGCGGCCAGGACGAAGGCACCGGTGCAGATGGAGGCGATGCGGGCGCCTGCGGCGTGGGCGTGGCGGATCAGGTCCAGGATGTCGCGGGGGACGTCGCGGCTCGGGTCGGCGAGGCCGGGCACGATGATCGTGTGCGCGTGGCGCGCCACGTCAAGGCGGGCGCGAATGTGCAGGTCATAGGCGTGGGTCTGGACGCGGGGTTTGCTGGCGCAGACCTGTAGTTCGTAGGGGCGGCGGCCATCGAGGGTTTCAGCGAGCTGGAAGATCTCGCAGGGCGCGGCGAGGTCGCCCGCGACCAGGCCGTCGAAGGCGAGCACGGCGATGCGATGGGGGGCTTTCTTGGGCATGGCTGCGGTTCCGGCGGTGGCGAAGGGCCAGATCTGCCCGATCGCACGGTTGGCGGATTTCTTTCGAAGATTGGCATTTTGGCCAATGGCGGGCGATTGCGCCAGCCCGGACAATGCCGGTTCCCTTTGCGTTGCGGTGGCCATGTCCATGAAAGATTCCGGCGGTTCGACACACTCCCTGTTCAAGTGGGTGGCGGTCCTGGAGGGGACGACGCTGCTGGCACTGGTTGGCGTCGCGGTGCCGTTGAAGCATCTGGCCGGGGTGCCGGCGCCGGTGTCGTGGATCGGGCCGATGCATGGCGTGGCGTTCATGGTCTACATCGCGCTGGCGTGCAATGTGGCGTCGGCGCAGGACTGGCCGCGCAAGCGGCTGCTGCTGACCTTGCTGGCGACGCTGGTGCCGTTCGGCGGCTATGTGATCGCGCGCAGACTGGACCGCGCCGTGGCACCCGCCAGAAGGGCGTGAGCGATGGGGTATCTGCTGATCAAGTCGCTGCACATCGCGCTGATGCTGTTTTGGGTGGCGGGGATGGTGGTGCAGGGGTTCGTGTTGGCGGCAGCCGCGAAACTGCCCGGGCCCGCATTGCCGCAGGAGCTGGCGCGATTGCGTTTGCTGCGCAGGTGGGAGCGCACGCTGACCACGCCGGCGATGGTGGGGGCGTTGGCGACGGGCGCGTATCTGGCGGCCAGCGCGGGGTGGTTTGGCAGCGGCTGGCTGTCGGTGAAGCTGGCGTTGGTGTTGGGGCTGGCTGCGGCGCATGGAATGCAGGCCGGGCGGCTGCGGCGGACGGTTGAGGCTGCGGGTGGCGGTGTGGGAACGGCGCGCGCAAACCTGTTGCCGCTAGTGGCGATTGCGCTCGTGCTCATCATCTTTCTGGTGGTGTTGAAGCCGTTCTGAGGTATGAGCCCTGAACGGAGGCTGCCAGCCAATATAGGCGCAGCAGCGACAGCGCCGACTACGATTTCGCACGGGAAGTCGGGGTCCACACACAGGGAGCTCAATCTTGGATTACTCCTGATGGATTAAACCTCGCCCAGGCCGCGCGGTATCGTTATTAAATGTGCGGCAAGTTCCAGTGTTTCGCTCAGGTGGTTGAATAAAGCGAGGTGTACCCATGCCGCACTCTCGATTCACCCTGCATGCCCTGGCCGCCATTGGGGCCTGGTTCATGGCGCTGGGCGCCACGGCTCAAGGGCAAGGCACTGGCCAGAACGCTCCGCCCACAATGCCGCTCGCGCCGGCGAAATACTGCGAATGCCGTTTCTCATCCGGGCAATACGAGACCTATAGCGTCAACGGGACATGCACCGTCCAGCGGTATGCCGCCGGACGCAAGTGCGAGTACGGCTTCTCGGGCATCGGGGCCAATCCCACGGTGCTTACTTCCATACTTGGACAGAACGCGTACCAGGCGCAACTGCAATCCGCGGCGCAGATATTCGCCCGCTATATGGCGTTTGCGCAGTCAGGAGATACGGCCGCTCTGAGCGAGAGCAGTTTCATCGAGAGCGCTCTGCCTGTGCTGGCGCGAGCCAGCCTGTTTCGAGCGACGGTCGCCAGCGCGGAACTGCCGATCAAACAGATCGATAACGAGATTGCCATTTTTTCCACGAAGTACAGCCACGTCATATCGGAAGTATTCCTAGGAAAAAAGCAGCCCTTGTCGGTGAAGTGGACGGACGACTTCCAGTTCGAGATCGGGCGGGGCTATGTGCTGATGGACTACAAGCAAGCGTCGCAATTACTGGTGCTTTTCTTCTCTGATGCGAAGAGGTGATCGGCCATGGATCTGACCTGCATGCGAGAGCTGCCCGGATTGGATTGGGCCGTGCTGCTTGTTGCCGTCGTGGTGGCCCTGATCTTGTTTGTGCTTGGGATCTACTTGTTGCTGCGACCCAGGCCCTCCCCTACGCCAAACACCAAGCATGAGGTGGAAACGATCTTCGACAAATATGGCTTGAAAGGGCCTGTCGGCGTGTTCTTGATACTGCTCTCCATCGCCTTGCCTGGAGGGCTTTACTGGCAGTTGAACAGCCGGTTCCCCGCCAACGCGGAAGAATTCTCAGGGGCGCCTCGCTCACTCGGTTCCATCGCCGAAGGGCTGCGCCAGAACTCCGGCGCCGATATCCTGTTGAAGGGGGGAGCCGAGACCGTGATGATTTCTCAGCCAGTCAGCGGCGGCTGCTGGTCCGCGTTGGTGGACAAGCTGTGCGCGGCGTATCGGGATACGTTGACGTGCAGCCGGGATGGCGATCGGATTGTCATCGACCGCAAGCCCTGAGGCAACGCGCCGCAAGAGCGGAATAGGTGTGTCAGACTACCGCCATTCATGGCCATTGGGTGCGAACACCCGCTTTCCGCATGAACGTCAGCGATCGCCTGAAAGCCTGGGCCAAGCGCATCAAGCGCGACGGCCTGACACTATGGTTTGCCGGCAAGCATGCCCGCACGCCCTGGTACGCCAAGGCGCTGGGCCTGTTCGTGGTGGCGTACGCGCTCAGTCCCATCGATTTGATTCCCGACTTCATCCCCGTGTTGGGTTACGTCGACGACGTGCTGTTATTGCCCGGCCTGATCTGGCTGGCCATCAAACTGTTGCCGCCCGATGTGCTGCAGGAATGCCGAGGCCAGGCGGACGCCTGGATGCAGGCGCAGGGAGGCGCGAAGCCGCGCAGTCTGGCGGGTGCGGTGATGATCGTGGCGCTATGGTTGGGGATAAGTGTTGCGGCGTGGTTCTGGCTTGCGCCGTACTTTCGGTAGCCTCGCTGAGCAGCGGGCTTGCGCGCAGGATTACGCCGAACTCTCTTCCACAAATCCCAAGGTCCTGAGTTCGCTGATCGCGCCCTTCTCCTCGTCCCGTCGCGCCTTGGGCGCGGCCAGCGAGGCGGTCAGCAGCATGGATGGATTGGGCGATTCGTCAAAGCCATGCAGCACGCTGGCAATGCCCGGGAATGCCCGGACGAAATCCGCTCCCAGGGCCTGGTACCCCGGATAACGCCCCTGCTTGTCCACGATGACCTGCGTCTGCGGATCGCGCCGGATCAGGTGCAGCGGCACGCCTTCGCAGCGCAGGCCCAGCAGCTTGGCTTCGCTGATGTCCAAGGCCCAATCGGTTTCGGAGTAGAAGGCGGCGCGCGCGGTTGCAAACTGATCGAGGACGCGCTCGTCCTTGCAGAAGGCGGTGGGCGTCAGGTTGAGATTGAGCTTGCCGATCTTGCCCACCAGCTTGACCCTGCGAAAGAACGAGGCCCACACCAGCAGGATGGGGTTGGTGGACAAGTCCTCGATCAGCACGTCTTCAAACATGCAGGGCTGGATCATCGAGTTGACCGCTCGGCATTTAGAGAGGCGCACGTTCTGCACGCGCGACATGCGCTGTGGGATCTTGACCATGGACAGGGCGCAGTTGTCGAAGGTGCAGTCGTGGAAGTGCAGATCCCTGAAGTGCGAGCTGCCCTTGTCGTATGCCATTTGGAAGGTTGCGCCTTCGGTCTTATTCATGGGCGAGGGAGATGTCAGGCTGCGATGTCGCCGGGGAGTCGTAGTCTGCCATTTCTAATCCGGGAACAGCAGTATTTCCTACTGCGAGATAGCTTATTTGGTATTCATGTGACATTATTAGAATATCTTGGATACATTTACCCGTTCCCCTGCGGAGGGCAGGAAGCGGCAGATAACTAAGCTGAAGAAGATGAATCACATGAATAAAAAGATGTTGAAGCTGGCGGCCGCTGCCGCTTGCGTGATGACGATCGCGGGTTGCGCCAATGTGCCGATGGCGCCAGCTGAACAAAACAAGCAGGCCAAATCATTCCCGGCGCCGGACGAAGGAAAGTCCGGCCTGTATGTCTACCGCGACAGCTTTGTGGGCAAGGCGCTGAAGAAGGACGTGTACGTCAACGGCAAGTGCCTGGGTGAAACGGCCGACCGCGTGTTCTTCTACACGCAGGTCGCTGGCAACGAGCAGCACAAAGTCTCCACCGAATCGGAGTTTTCGCCGAACGATCTGATGGTGATGATGGAAGCGGGCAAGAATTATTTCGTGCGCCAATTCATCAAGGTGGGCGTATTCGTGGGCGGCGCCGGCGTGGAGCAGGTGACGGAAGAGGAAGGCAAGCGGGTGATCTCCAAATCCGAAGTGAACCTGGCGGCCGAAGGCCGTTGCGATAGCTGATCGCCTACGGCTTCCGCCGCTCTTCCAAGGGGATGATGATGCGTCTTGGTCTGTTGTTGGCGGCCCTGCTGTTTGCCGCAACGGCCCATTCGGCGAACTATCCCTGTTCCGGAAAGAAGGGCGGCGTGGAGCGTTGCGTCGGGGAACAGTTTCTGTGCCGCGACGGTTCGATCAGCGCATCCAAGCGCGTGTGTTCAAGTCCGGATTCCAACGCACAGCCTCTTGTTTCCAAGCCCTCGGCGTCTGGCTCGAATGGCGCGTGTAGCTGCCGCGATGGCCAATACTGCACCGGGCCACGGGGTGGAACGTACTGCTACACCGATAGCGGCAAGAAGTCCTATCTCAGGAAATAAGCGCAGCGCTGTTTGAGGCCGTCTCAATAGCTGCCCGCAGGCAGCACGTCGTCCACATACGCGTTGATATCCGGCGTCTCTCGCAGCACATGCCGCATCCACGCGCCGCGCTCGTGCGTGGTCACCTCCAGCTCCCATACGCATGCAATGAACGGCCCCTGCACGGGCTGAAACTGCTCGGGCTGATGCAGCGGCGCGGAGTACATCTGTTGGCACAGGATGCCGCCGGAAATCCACCAGTCCACCAGCAGCCAGACGGCTTCCTCGCCCACGTGCACGATGCAGAAACCCAGGCCGGTTGCGCGCGGATCGCTTGCGGCGTCATGTACTGCGCTCATCGCGGTCTTGCGGGCGGCCATGGCTATCTCGGCAGGCAGCAACGGAACAGCTGGATCGGGATTGCGCTGTATCGCGTACGCCTTGATGGCCTGGTCGTCTTCGCGCCATTGCTCGATGAATGCCATGCGGCGTGGCGCGTAAGGTTCTGCGGGTATGGTTCGAAAAGACATGATGGACGGCGAAGATGAACCTTCAGGGGGCATGGAGGCAGGTTTTTTTTAGCAGTCCGCTACGCCAGCAAGGACAAGGCATCGTCCAGCGACAGCACGGTGGTGCGAGATTCAAACGCCGTCGCAAACAAATGCTCATGCACGATCGGGTCCGGGTCGTAGCAGCAGTCCTTGACCGTCAGCAGGCGGTAGTCCGCGTCGCTGGCGTGCGCAATCGATGACAGCATCACGCCGGTGGACGCGACGCCGACCATGATTAGCGTGTCTATGCCCTGCGCGGAAAGCCGCACTTGCAGGTCGGTGCCGAAGAACACGCTGGCGCGGTGGGCGATGATGATCGGCTCGTCTTCGCGGCGGTCGAGCTCTGGCGAGATGCGGTCGTGGACGAAAAGTCCAAGCTGCTTGATGCCCTGGCCGTTCTTGTTCAAGGGGCTTACTTCAGGATATCCGGGGCTGAAATGGATCTTGGCGAAGTAGACGCTGACGCCGGCGCGCCGCGCGGCGTCGCACAGTTGCCGCGTGTTGTTGAGCAAGGCGGGGGCGACCGACGGGAACAGTTCCATGATGTCGGTCTGGTAGTGCATGACCAGCAAGGCGGTACGCGCCGGGGTGATAGCCGGGGTCTGTGTGTTCATGCTCCGCTCCGCAATAGGGTTGCCACGCGTGCCTTGTGGGTTCCGGCCTGCTGCCGGATGGGCCAGCCTGGTTGTGATGCGTGGCGACGTGATGGAGTGCGACAGGAAGGACGCACGACTCTACCACGGCCGCCACAGCATGACGGTGTCTGGATTGCGACCCCGCGGGACCTCTCGCGGACTCGTGTGAACTAGGCCGCTGGCAACTGATTCGTCACGCAATGAATCCCGCCGCCGCCTGACGCAATGGCGTCGATGTCCAGCTGCACCACCTTGCGTCCCGGATACAAGCGCGCCAGCAGATCGCGCGCCTTCGCGTCCGCTTCCGCATCGCCGAACTCCGGTGCGATGACGGCGCCGTTGATGACGAAGTAGTTGATGTAGCCCGCCGCGAAGTCGAGGTTGTCGTCCATGAACTTGCTGCGCCGCGGATTGAGCGGCGGGCTCATGGTGTGGATTTCCAGCGGCTTGCCGTCGGCGTCCGTCGCGCGGCGCAGGATCTCCAGGTGCTTGCGGGTCAGCGCGTAGTCGTAGGAGTCGGGGTCCATGTCGAGATTGGCGACTACGACGCCGGGTCGTGCGAAGCGGGCGTAGAAGTCGACGTGGGCGTCGGTGATGTCCTTACCTTTGATGCCGGGCAGCCAGATGATCTTGCGCAGGCCCAGGCAGCGTTTCAGTTCTTCCTCGACTTCCGCTTTGCTCCAGCCGGGATTGCGGTTGGCATTGATCCAGCTGCTCTCGGTCATGATGCCGGTGCCGCGGCCGTCGACTTCGATGCCGCCGCCTTCGCCGACCAGTTCGCTTTGCAGGTATTCGGCGTCAACCACTTCGGTGGTTTCGGCGGCGATCTTGGCGTCGGCGGCGTGGCGCTGCTTGTTGCCCCAGCCGTTGAAGTTGAAGTCCACGCCGGTGACTGCACCCTGGCCGTCGAGCACGAAGTTGGCGCCAATGTCGCGCATCCAGACGTCGTCCAGGCGGGTTTCGACGAAGCTCACGTTGTTGGCGCCGCAGTGCCGTTCCGCCAGGCTGCGTTCGCGGCTGCGGCAGAACACGGTGACGGGCTGGTGCGCGGCGATGGCGCGGGCGATGCGGCCGAGCGCTGCCTGGACGTCGGCGGTGAAGTCTTCCCAGATGGCGTCCTGGGCGCCGAAGGCGATGAAGGCGCGGGCCTGGGGGGCGCCTTCGTCCGGCATGTGCCACCGTGGCGCGGACGCGGCCCGCGCGCCGGATGCGAGCAGACCCAAACCCAGCGAGGCGGCGGCGTGGACGCCCATGAGCGTGGCGGTGTGTTGGATGAGTTGGCGGCGGGTGGGCACGTGGGGCTCCTGGAATTCTGGATGATCGATAAAAAATGGTTATGTCGGAGTCAAAGGTGCGCACCTCATGAATTGCAGTGTATTTCCCGCCAAATCGCCTGGACAAGCGATATATTTAGCGGAATTGTGATTAGCAGGGCTTATCGATATGCTTAAGCAATGGCCTCCCCTGAATGTGTTGCGCGGCTTCGAGGCGGCCGCCCGGCTGGGCAGTTTCCACAAGGCGGCCGACGAGTTGCATCTGACGCAGTCGGCGATCAGCCAGCAGGTGCGCAGCCTGGAGGACTATCTGGGCCAGCCGCTGTTCTTCCGCCAGGGACGCGCGGTGTCGTTGACGGATGCGGGCTGGGATCTGTTGGGCACGACGCAGGCCATGCTGCAGCAGTTGGCCGCGGGCATTCGCAGGCTGGACCAGTACCGCAAGCCGAACCAGTTGATCGTGAACACCAGCCCGGCGTTTTCACGGCACTGGCTGCTGCCTCGGTTGGAGGCCTTCCGCGCCCTGCATCCCGAGGCGGACCTGTGGCTCTACACCAGTGATGCCGCGCCGGACATGGCCAAGCAGACCATAGACATCGCGCTGCGCGACGACCTGGGCCCGCAGGCCGATTGCGCGTTCCGCGTGCTGGTCGAGGACCGCCTGTATCCGGCCTGCCACCCGCGGCTGCTGTCGGCGGACACGCGCGCCACGCTGCATGGCGAGCGCGAGATGGATTGGAGCCATTGGGAAACGCAGGGCGGCGCCGACGTGGGCCAGCGCGGCCAGGGCATGAATTTCTCCGACCCGGGACAGTTGTTGGACGCGGCGCGTGAGGGCCTGGGCATGGCGCTGGTCAGCAGCTTGTTGGCCGAGCGTTCGCGCCGCGACGGTTCGCTGGCGGCATTGACGGAGCAGACCGTGCGTGGCCCCAAATGGGCTTGGCTGGTGCATCGGGACAGCGAAGACGATCCTCTGACGCGTGAGTTCTGCGAGTGGGTGTCTGGCGAGCTCGGCGCGTCGCGCGAGGACGTTGGCTCGGCAGTCTAGGCACGGCCTCGCCGTCGCGCTGCGTTTTTCAGCACGGTGTTAAGTTGTCGCCTTCCCGCCGCATGCGGCGCATTTCTGAGCAAGAGATTCCTCGATGTCCAATCTGCCATGTACGCGTCCAGTCGCGCTGGTCACGGGTTCCACCTCCGGCATAGGCGAGGCGATTGCCCGCCGCCTGTCGCGGGACGGTTATGCGGTGGTCGTGCATTCGCGGCGCTCGGCCGAAGCCGGCCATGCCTTGGCGAGCGAGCTGGGCGAGGCGGTCTACGTGCAAGCGGATCTGGCGAACGATGCCGACCGGATCCGGTTGGTCCGGGAAGCCGTCGCGGCGTGGGGGCGGCTGGACGTGCTGGTCAACAACGCCGGAATCAGCCGCGTCATTCCCCACGCGGATCTGGCCGCGGCCACGCCGGACATCTGGCATGCATTGCATGAGGTCAACGTGGTCGCGCCGTTTCGCCTGGTGGCCGAGGCGCAGGCCGCGTTGCAAGCGGCGGCGGCGCATGGCCGGCCTGCCTGTGTGATCAATGTGAGTTCGCACGCGGGCATCCGGCCCAAAGGCGCTTCCATTCCTTATGCGGCGACCAAGGCGGCGCTCAATCATGTGACGCGTCTGCTGGCGCTTTCACTTGCGCCGGATATCCGGGTGAACGCGGTTGCGCCGGGCCTGGTGGACACGCCTTTGACCGCCGATTGGACACAGGCCCAGCAGTTGTGGCGCGACAAGGCGCCGATGCGCCGGGCGGCCAGTCCCGATGATATTGCGCAGGCTGTCTCAATGCTCGTCGCGTCGGACTATCTGACCGGCGAGATCCTGCTGTCTGACGGCGGATTGAACCTGACCTAGCTGCGCGGACTGGGCGGCAGGCCACGGGATCCACCGCCGATGACGTAGCCAAGGCGCCCATGGTGCCTACCGCGCATGGCTGCGCTCAGGCATCGACGCCGCCTTACTTCTGCACGTACTTCTTGCCCGCAGCGTCGTAGGCGTAGATGACCGTATCGCCCGCGCCGAGTTGGCGGGTCTTGTCCGGTCCGGAGATTTCCGTGCCGCTGCGCTTGACGGTCACGCGGGGCATATCGCTGCCGCCGTGCGCGGAGAAGACCAGTTCACCCGAGCTGGCCACGCAGGGCATGACGTCGCCTTCGGCGCAGGCCGCGCTGTTGTCCTCGCCGGTGTTGATGCTGCCCACGTAGGTCCAGCCCGCGCCTTCGTCCGGGCCCGCCGGATTGAAGATCAGCAGCGCGTAGCCGCTGAAGCTGATGCCGTTGTCGAAGCCTTCGGTGGGCACGGCCAGCAGCAGCTTGCCGGCGGGCGTGCGGTATTCCACCGGCTTGCGGCGGGTGTCCACGTCTTCCGGTTTTTCGTAGGCGCCGAACATGCCGATGGTGTGCTCCATGCCGCGGAACTTCCAGGGGCGTTCGGCCGTGGAGCCGGTCAGGGTGAAGGTGGCTTCGGCCAGGTTGACCTGGGTGCCAGGGCCGACCTCGTCTTCGCCGGGCTTGCCATAACGTTCGCGGGTGTCCCAGACGAAGCCGGTGTAGTAACCCGTGCCGCCCAGCTCGAAGGCATGGCCGAACCAAAAGGTGGCGATGCTGCCGTTGGCGACTTCGTAGGAGTCGGCGCCCTTGCCGTCGATCTGGTAGATGGAATACATCACCGTGGGCGCGTCGGGCGGGGCGATGGCGGTGGCCTGGGCGGTGGGCGGCAGCGCCGCGGCGCCAGCGGATTCGGCGGCGGTGGCGGCGGGGCTGAACAGCGCGGCCAGGGTGGACGCCAGCAGGCCGGCCATGGTGGTGCGGAGCAAACGGCTACGGGGGCGGGTTTTCTGAATGGTTTTCATGTGTCGGACATCTTCTTGTCGGCCTCAGGCGGGAAAGCCTTGTGATCGCCTGTCTCTGTCTGTGCGGCGCCATCCTAATCGCCCGTTGCAATCCGCGTCGGACAACAATTTGCCAATTGTGTCGGACTGCAATGCATGGAGCGCCTGTGGCTAGTCTGCCACGGAATCGGCGTTTTGCTCGGGGATCGTAGGATGGGTGTGGCGCAAGAAAGACGTGGCGGACAGAACTGTCCTGCAACGCGCGAAACCCATCGCCCGTTGCAGCACGGGGATGGGTTTCGCGCGGCGCTTTCTCTCAGTACGTCGCCCGCAGGTTCAACATCACGCTGCGCGGCTCGCCGTAGTAGTTCGAGCCGTAGGCGGCCCACACACGCTGGTAATAGACCTTGTCGAACAGGTTGTTCACCGTCAGCGTGCCTTCCAGGTGCTTGTTGAAGCGGTAGCCGGCTTGCGCGGACACGGTGGTGTACGGGCGCTGTTCGAACTTCACCGGACCGTTCAGGCGGTACATGCTGCTGACGCTGCGCACGCCCGCGCCCAGCGACAGGCCTTCCAGCGTGCCGGTGGCGAAGGTGTACTTGGTCCACAGGTTGAAGGTATGGCGCGGCGTGATGAAGGCGTACTGCTGCGACTTCTGTTCTTCCGTGCCCTTCAGGGTCTTGGTGGTGGTGTAGGCATAGCCGGCGGTGATGTCCCAGCCGGGCGCCGGGCTGCCGCTGATCTCTGCCTCGAAGCCCTGGCTGCGCATCTTGCCCGCAGCCATGGAGAACAGCGGATTATTCGGGTCCGTCATCGAGCGGTTCTCGTCTTCCATGCGGAACAGCGCGGCGTGGCCGTTCAGGCGCTTGTCCAGGAATTCGCCCTTCAGGCCGATCTCGAACTGCTTGCCGGTGCGCGGGTCCAGCAGCTGGCCGTTGACGTCGGTGACGGTCTGCGGCGTGAAGATGCTGGTGTAGCTGGCGTAGGCCGACAACTGCTCGTTCAGGTCCACCACCAGGCCCAGGTAGGGCGTGAACTTGCCGTTGATCTTGTCGCTGGTGTTGGTGAACTGGTTGAAGTAGGCGTTGCGGTTCTGCGTGCGGTTTTCCCACCAGGTGAAGCGGCCGCCGGCGATGATGGTGGCCGCGTCGGCCACGCGCAGATTGGTGCGCGCATACAGGCCGTACTGGTCGGTCTTGCTGTCGTTGCCGTTGGTGAACTGGTAGTCCGGCTTGGGGATGTTGTTGTTGGGGTGGTAGAGATTGGTGTCGGCGTTGTCGCCGCCGCCGTAGCGGAAGTTCTTGTGGACGTTGCGGTAGTCGGCGCCCACGGTCAGCTCGTGCTGGCGGCCGAAGGCTTCGAAGGGCGTGGCCACGAAGGCGTCCAGGCCATAGGTCTTCCAGTTGCTGCGGTACTTCCAGCTGACGAGGCAGGTGTCGCCGGTGATCGGGTCCACCGCGCAGTCGGACCAGCCGAACTCGCGGCTGGGCTCGTCCTGTTCGCGGTAGATGCCACTGACCTTGATGCGCCCGCCGTTGGCCAGGCGGTGGTCCACGTCGGCGAAGTACTCGGTGACTTCCTCGGTGATGTGGTTCCAGCTGGGGTCCAGGTTGGTGGAGCGGCGCACGTCCAGCAAGCGGCCGTCGGTGTAGCCGGGCAGGCCGAAGAACGGGCGGCCCTTGTATTGCTGGTACGTGGCGCCGGCGGTCAGGACGGTGTCGGGCGTCAGGTCGAAGCTCAGGGTGCCGTAGAACAGCGGCTTCTCGGTGTACACGCCGTCGACGAAGGATTTGCGGTCGTCATAGGACGCCACCAGGCGGCCGCGCAGGCGGCCGTCGCTGTCCAAGGGGCCGGTGATGTCGGCCTCGGTGTAGTAACGGTCCCAGGAACCCGTCATGACCTGGCCGCTGAAGGCGAATTCCTTTTGCGCACGCTTGCGCACCAGGTTCACGGTGCCGCCGGGATCGCCCGCGCCCTGGTACAGGCCCGAGGGTCCGCGCAGCACTTCGATGTGGTCATAGATGGCCAGCCCGAAGCCTGCGGAAAGGTCGTTGCCGGTGCTGGCCGGCGTGTTCACGCCGTCGACCTGGATGGTGTCCAGTGCGTAGCCGCGCGAGTAGAAGTTGCCGTGGTTGCCGCCGATGCTGCCCGCTTCCACCGTGATGCCGGTGACAGTGCGCATGGCGTCGTCCAGCGTGGTCAGGTTCTGGTCGTCCAGCAATTGGCGCGTCACCACCGAGACCGATTGTGGAATCTCGCGCAGGCTTTGCGCGTTCTTGCCGATGGTGACGGCGGGGGCGGTGTAGGACCCCGTGCCTTCGGTGACGGTGAGGTCGCGGCCGGTGACCGTCACGGGCGCCAATGTGGTGGCTTCGTTGGAGGATGGGTCGGCCGGCCGCCGCACCACGAAGCCCGAGCCGCTCTGCACGGCCACCAGGCCGCTGCGCGCCAGCAGGCGGTTCAACGCGATCTGCGGGGTCATGGAGCCGGATACGGCGGGGGCGCTCAGGCCAGCCACCACATCGGGGCTGAACAGCACCTGCAGCTGCGCCTGCCGGCCCAGCGCCACCAGCGCGTTGGCCAGGCTGCCGGCGGGCAGGTCGAAGGTTTGCGCGGCCGCGCTCTGCGCATGGGCCGCGGACGGCGCCAGCGCCTGGACCGCCAGCGCGGCGGTCATGGACAGCGCGCACAGCAGCGCGTAACGGCCGGCGCTCAGCCGACGATGAAAATGGCGTTGCGCCATGGACTTTCCCCAGTCTGGATGTGGATCTTCAACTGAGGAAGACGCGCCAGCCGCCAAAACCCGAACCTTCCTAATTAAAAATAATTCTTAATTCTTGTTTTCAGCGGCTGCTGATCACGGCGGCACCGTCCGGCCGCCGGCTTACCGTCACCGGCAACAGGCCGGGCAGCATGTCCAGGACCGCGTCGGGCTGGCGCAGGTCCAGCGTGCCGGACAGGCGCAGCCCACGGGCGCGCTCGTCGGCGAAGCGCAGCGGCGCGTCGCGGTACAGGGCCAGGTAGCCGGCCAGCTGCTGCAAGGTGGTGTCGTGCATCACCGCCACGCCGCCCTGCCAGGCGCCGATCTCGCTGGCGGGCACCTGCTGGCGGCGCAACAGGCGCGCGTCGGCGCGCGACAGCAGCACCGTGTCGCCGGCCTGAAGCGTCTGCGCGGCGGGGGCGTTGGCGCCCTTCGCGTTCAGCCTGACTTCGCCGCTGCGTACGCCGACCTGCAGCACGTCGGGCAGCAGCAGCACGTTGAACTCGGTGCCGATGTCGCGCAGCTCCGCCTCGCCCGCGGCCACTATCAACGGCCGGCGGTCGGGCGCGGCATCGATGTAGACCTCGCCGCCCTCGACTCGGATATGGCGTTCGGCCAATGTGTAGCGCACGCTCACGCGTGTGCCCACGTTGGCGTGCAGGCGGGTGCCGTCAGAGAGGTCCAGGCTGCGGGTCTGGGTGGACGCGTTGGCCACGGTCTCGTAGCTGACGGGCACGTATTGGTAGGCGGCGGCCGCGATCAGCAGCATCGCGGCCAGTGCGCCGCCCCAGCGCAGGAAGGCGGGGCGGCGGGCGGGCGCGGACCACGGGCGGGGCTGGGATTGCGGCCGGCTGCGCGGCGGGATCTGAGCTTGGCCAGTCGACTGGGCGTGCGTACGCGTCGGCGCGGAGTCCGGGCGCGGCAGCGTCGCCATGTCCTCCCACACCTGCTCCAGCCGTTCGTACTCCCGCTGGTGCTCGGCCGAAGCTCGCAGCCACGTCTGGAAGGCCTGTTCGGCGCCTGCATCGGACGCGCGTTCCCGACGGCGCATGAACCATGCGCTCGCGGCCTCTTCGACAGCGGACAAAGGTAGGGATCGGGTCATGGCGTTTCGCCGTGGACACGGCGCTTGCAGTGCGCCAGCGCCAGTTGCAGGTGCTTCTCCACCGCCCGCACGGAGATGCCCATGTGCTCGGCGATGTCCTCGCAACGGAGCTCATCATACCGATAAAGCAGGAAGGCCTCGCGCTGGCGCGGCGGCATCTCGTCGATGGCGGCCTGCAGCAGGCGCAGGCGCTGGCTGGCGTCCGCGCGGGCTTCGGGCTGTTGTCCGGCGGGAGCAGCCAGACCGCACGCCGTCGGTTCGAAATCCTGATCGTCCAGACTGGCCACCACATGTTCGTCGCGCACGTTCTCGCGGCGCCAGTGATCGCGCAGCAGGTTGCGGGCGATCTCGTACAGATAGGCGCGCGGCTTCTCCGGCGGCTCGGCGCCTTGATGCGCGGCCAGCCATTTGGCGAAGGTCTCCTGCGCCAAATCCTGGGCGGCCTCGGGCGAACGCTTGAGCTGCCGGTTCAGGAAACCGACCAGCTCCGCGTTCCACGACTTGTATGCCTCGGCGATTACGCCGAAGAACCGCTCCCCCATGATGCCCCTGTCGATGTCCGGCGCCGGGTTCTGTGACCCGGGCGCGTAGGCATGGCTTGATCAAATGATAATGATTCTTATTGTATCAAGATTATCGAGTGTTGCTGCCGGGGATAGTTGCAGCGCGATCTCTACGCGGAACTGGCCGATGGCTTCGATGCACTGTTCAACACGCAAACGGGTTCAGGGCGCGTGCAAGCTCCTGAGCTTCCTAAGCTCCGGAAACCACCGCATCCACAACCCCGCCACGGCGATGGTGCCTACCCCGCCGATCACCACCGCAGGCACCGCGCCGAACGCCGCGGCCATGACGCCGGATTCGAATTCGCCGAGCTGGTTGGAGGCGCCGATGAATAGCGTGTTCACGGCGCTGACGCGGCCCAGCATATGGTCGGGCGTGTTCAGTTGCACCAGTGACGAACGCACCACCACGCTGACCGCGTCCGCCGCGCCCAGCACCACCAGTGCGCCGATGGACAGTGGGATCGAGGTCGACAGGCCGAACACCGTGGTCGCCAACCCGAACACGATCAACGCGCCGAACAGCAGCCGGCCCACGTGTTCGCCCAGGCTCAGGCGGGCCAGCGTCAATGACATCAGCGCGGCGCCGCAGGCGGGGGCGGCGCGCAGCGCGCCCAGCGCCCAGGGGCCGGCGTCCAGGATGTCCTTCGCAAAGATGGGCAGTAGCGCCGTGGCCCCGCCCAGCAGCACGGCGAACAGGTCCAGCGACAAGGTGCCCAGCAGCAGGCGGCGCTGAAAGATGAAGGTGATGCCGGCAAACAGCGTGCGCCAGGTGGTCGGTTCCTTGCGCGGCGGAGCGCGCTCGATTACCAGCGTGGCGATGGACGCGAAGGCCGACAAGTACAGGGCCGCCGCCACGCAGTAGATCCACCCAGCTCCCAGCCCGTAGCCGACGCCGCCCAGCGCCGGGCCGGCGATCTGCGCAATTTGTCCGCCGGAGGAAGCCAGCGCCGTCGCGCGCGGCAGCCATTCGCGCGGCACCACCGCCGGGATCAGCGTGGCCATGGTCGGCGCTTCAAAAGCGCGGGCCGAACTCATGATGATGATGGTCGCGTAGATCAGCGTCTTGCCGCCGACGCCATGCAGTGCAGCGATGGCCAGTACCAGCGTGGCCAGCGCCTCCAGCGCCATGCACACAGCCACGATCTTGCGGCGGTCGTAGCGGTCGGCCACGTGGCCCACCACCAGCGTCAACGCCGCCATGGGCAGGAATTGCGCCAGGCCGATCAGTCCCAGGTCCAGGGCGCTGCCGCTCAGCGCATAGATCTGCCAGCCCACCGCGACCGAGACGATCTGGAAGGCCAGCGATGCGCCGATGCGCGCAAGCAGGTAGTGCAGGAAGGCGGGACGGTGAAGCGGACTGGGGGAATCGGGGGCGGGCATGGGGGATGGCGCTTGGGGCGCGTGACGGGCGCCGAACCCCGCATTCTAGGGAGAAGTCGCTGACGGGAAACTAAGAGCCTCCCTGCAGACGGGTTTCGGAAAGCCAGTCTGTCCTGGAAGACGGCGGCTCTCATTCATGCACAAGGCGGATGCGTGAAATCTATAATTCCGATTCCTGCATAAATCGACCCGTACAGGGAAACCCACCCATGGCCACGCTTCCCGACCTGAGTTCGCGCGAATTGCAGGCGATCAGCACCGTCGCCGAGTGCGGCAGTTTCGTCGCCGCCGCACTGACGCTGAATATCTCGCAACCCGCGCTCACGCGCACGGTGCAGCGCGTGGAGAAGGCCTTGGGCGTCGAGCTATTCCATCGTTCCACCCGCCGCGTTGAAACCACGCCGGCGGGCCAGGAATTCGTGTCGCTGGCGAACCGCATGCTGTCCGACCTGCGCATTTCCTACGAGAACATGCGCGAGATTTCGGATGAACAGCGTGGCCGCAGCATCGTGTCCGCTGTGATGTCGGTGGCCTACACGCAGCTGCCAGGCATCGTCGCCCGCTACCGCGAATCCCGGCCCCGTATCGAATTGCAGATCCGCGAGGGCGTGCACGGCACGGTGCTGGACGACGTGCGCAGCGGCGTGGCCGACATGGGAATCACCTACATCGACGAAGTGCCGGGTGATTTTTCGGTGGTGTCGCTGGGTCGTGAGGCGTTTCATGTGGTGATGCCGCGCAAGCATCCGCTGTCCACGCAGACTGGCGTGACGCTGGAGCAGCTGGCGCCGTATGCGCTGGTCTCGCTGCCGCGCGAGGCGCAGACGCGCCGTCTGATCGACAGCCATGCGTCGATTGCCGGCGTGCCGCTGCGGCACGCGGTCACGGTCAGCCAGTTCGCCACCGTGATGCAATGCGTGTGGGCCGGCGTGGGCATCGCCATCGTCCCTGGTGGCGCGGTGCCGGCCGCGTTGAGCGCGGACCTGGTGGCGCGGCCGTTGACCAAGCCCGCGTTGAGCCAGGCCATCGGCGTGGTGTTCCTCAAGGAGCGCGGCCTGACTCCCAGCGCCAGCGGCTTCCTGGCGCAGTTGCGCAGCGACTGGGTGCAGGTCGTTGCGCCCGCGCGCCGCGGCCGCCGCAGTTGCGCCTAGACCAACCGGCCTCAGACCGCCGACCGTTCCAGAAAGCGCTGCGCGTCAAGCGCCGCCATGCAGCCGCTGCCGGCGCTGGTGATGGCTTGCCGGTACACGGTGTCCTGCACGTCGCCAGCGGCGAACACCCCGCCTATGCTGGTCATGGTGGCGAGTCCCTTGCGTCCAGCTTGCGTCACGATATAGCCGTCCTCCAGCGCAAGCTGGCCTTCGAACAGCTCCGTGCTGGGACGATGGCCGATGGCGATAAAGCATCCGCTCACCTCCAGATCCACACAGCTTCCATCGGCCAGGCGCCGGACGCGCACCCCCGTCACGCCGCCTGCGTCGCCCAGCACCTCGTCCAACACACTGTCCAGCTTCAACCGGATCAGGCCTTGTTCGACCTTGGCCTTGAGTTTGTCCAGCATGATGGCCTCGGCGCGGAAGGCGCCGCGCCTGTGGATGAGGGTTACGGATCGGGCGATGTTCGACAGGTACAGCGCTTCCTCGATCGCCGTATTGCCGCCGCCCACCACGCATACGTCGCGGCCGCGATGGAAGAAGCCGTCGCAGGTGGCGCAGCCGGATACGCCCCGGCCCATGTAGGCCTGCTCGGAATCCAGGCCCAGATAGCGCGCGACTGCGCCGGTTGCCACGATCAAGGCGTCGCAGGTATAGGTCGCGCGTTCGCCACGCAGGGTGAAGGGGCGCCGCGACAGGTCCACGCTCTGCACGTGGTCGGCGATGACTTCGGTGCCGAAGCGCAGCGCATGGTCCTGGAATCGCTGCATCAGGTCAGGTCCCTGCACGCCATGCACGTCGGCGGGCCAGTTGTCGACTTCGGTCGTGGTCATGAGCTGGCCGCCCTGCGCCATGCCCGCGATCAGCACCGGCCTCAGGTTGGCGCGGGCGGCGTAGACCGCGGCGGCATAGCCTGCCGGTCCGGAGCCGAGGATGAGCAGCCGCGCATGGCGGTGGGAGTCGGCGGCGCTCATTGCAGCCGGATCCCCGCCAGCCGCACGATCTCGGCATAGCGCTGCGCTTCGGAACGGCAATAGGCGTCGAAGTGTTCCGGCGTATCGCCCACGGGCATGGCCTGCGCGTCGGCCAGGCGCGCCCGCACGTCGGGCCGCTGCAATACCGCATTCACTTGCTGGTAGATGCGTGCGACCAGTTCCGGCGGCGTTTGCGCCGGCGCCCACATACCGTACCAGGTGGTCAGGTTGACGCTGGGATAACCCAGTTCGGCGAAGGTCGGCACGTCCGGCAACGCGGCCACGCGTTGGTCCGAGGTGACCGCTAGCGCGCGCAGTTTTCCGCCCTTGACGAGGCTGATGGACGAGGGCATCGAGTCCAGCATGTAGGTGACCTGGCCGCCGATCACATCGGTCAGCGCCGGCGCGCTGCCCTTGTAGGGGATATGCGTGACGTCGAGCTTGGCGGCCGCCTTGAACACCTCGCCAGCCAGGTGTCCAGGCGTGCCGTTGCTGGATGACGCGAAGTTGTGGCGGCCGGGTTGCGAGCGCACCAGGGCGATCAGGTCGGCAACCGAGCGCACCGGTGAATTGGCGCTGATCACCAGCTGGATGGGCGTCGAGGCCAGATTGGTGATGCCGCGGAAATCCTTGAGCGGATCATGCGACATGTTGGCGTAGAGCGCCGGGTTGACCAGCTGGCCCGAGACATTGATGAGCAGCATGTAGCCATCCGGCGCTGCCTTGGCCACGGCGTCGGCGCCTATCATGCCGCTGGCGCCGGGTCGGTTGTCGATGACGACCGATTGCCCCAGCTTGTCGGCCAAGGTCGCCGCGACGATGCGGCCGACGATGTCGGTGGGACCGCCGGGCGGATAGGGAATGACGACGCGCAGCGGCTTGGACGGGTAGTCGGAGGCGGCCAGCGCCCTGGCGCCGCCGCAAAGCGTACCCAGTGTTGCGCCCGCGGCTCCGATCAACAGGCGGCGCCTGAGGGGGTTTGAGGGGTCCTGCGCCAGAATGCATGGTTCCATGGTTTGTCTCCCTAGTCTCATTCTTGTGTAAGGCACAGCTACTCAGGATGCGGCGGCGATCGCGCCGTTGCGCCGCAGTTCGGCGAGCGCATCTGGCGCCAGTCCCAGCATGTCGCGCAGGACCGGTTCCGTATGGGCGCCCAGTACAGGAGGCGCGCTGCGATACTCCACAGGCGTGCCCGATAGATGCAAGGGGTTGCCGACCAGTTCGGCGCCGCCAGGTCGCGCGTCGGGCATGGGCACGCGCATGCCACGTTGCAAGACTTGCGGATCGGCGAATACTTCCGCCAGGCCGTTGATGGGGCCGCAAGGCACGCCCAGCGTTTCAAGCGTGGTCAGCCAGTGCGCGCTGGGCTGTTCCGCCATCTGCGCCTGGATCTGCGGAATCAGCGTGTCACGCGCGGTCAGCCGCGCCGTGTTGGTGGCGTAGCGAGGATCGTCCGCCAGGTCGGGGCGGCCGATGGCGCCGCAGAAGCGGCGGAATTGCGCGTCGTTGCCCACGGTGACGATGACGTGGCCGTCGCGGGTGGCAAAGTCCTGGTACGGCACGATGTTGGGGTGGGCGTTGCCCAGGCGCGCGGGTTCGCAGCCGCTGGCCAGGAAGTTCATGGCCTGGTTCGCCAGCGCGGCCACCTGCACGTCCAGCAGCGCCACGTCGACGTGCTGCCCCTGGCCCGTGCGGTCGCGATGCGCCAGTGCCGCCTGGATGCCGGCGGTGGCGTACAGGCCGGTCAGGATGTCGGTCAGCGCCACGCCGACCTTCAAGGGGCCGGCGCCGGGCTGTCCGTCGCCCCGGCCGGTGATGCTCATCAGGCCGCCCATGCCCTGGATCAGGAAGTCATAGCCCGGCCGGTTGGCATAGGGCCCGTCCTGGCCGAAGCCGGTGATGGAGCAATACACCAGCCCGGGATGGCTGCGCTTGAGCGTGTCGTAGTCCAGGCCATAGGCCTGCAGACCGCCCACCTTGAAGTTCTCGATCAGTACGTCGCATTGCGCGGCCAGGGCCGCCACCAGCCGCTGGCCATCGGGCGTGGCGATGTCGACGGCCACGGACTTCTTGTTGCGGTTGGCGCCAGCGAAATAAGCCGACTGCGCCACGTCGCCCCATTGCGGATCGCTGATCCATGGCGGGCCCCAGCCGCGCGTGTCATCACCCTGGCCGGGCCGCTCGATCTTGATGACCTCCGCGCCCAGATCCGCGAGCAGCTGGCTGGCCCAGGGGCCCGCCAGCACGCGCGAAAGGTCCAGCACTCGCAAATGCGATAGTGCGCCCATCGTTCTGTCTCCCGTTGTCGCCGCGCCGTCGGCTGCGGCGCCTGAGACGCCGCCTCGGCGGCCGCTGTTATTGCAGCTCTACGCGGACCTGCATTGGCGCCTTCGTTCCCAGCCACACTTGCTGGGCCTGTTCCTTGATCTGGACGACGCGCTGCGCGACTTCCTCTGCGGTGATGGAGCTGACCGGGTGCGCGATCACGACGGGCTCCAGCGCCTTCATGCCGATGGCCTGCCGCGTCAGCTCCGTCTCGCGGGCGAACTCGGTCGTGATGATGACTGCGCTGGGAACGCCCAGCCGCTCCAGCGCGATGGAGTCGCGCACGCAGGCCGAGCAGCAGGAGCCGCAATCGCCGATGGCGGTCAGCACCACGTCGTTCTCGGCCGCGATGCGTTCGATCAGCTCGGGCGCAGCATCCTTGGAGAAGCTGTGCTTGACGTAGTAGTTCACCTCGGCGAACGCGATGTCCTCGCCCAAGGCCGCCGCCGCGCCGCGCAGCAGCTTGTTGGCGTTCCATTTGGAGTTGTCGAGTATGCCCAGCCGCAACCCGGCCAGGTTTTTCTTGCGCGCCGATACGGGCACATCTTCGAAGCGCAGCGCGCCGCGCGGGTCGTACACCGCGATCTTTTCCCCGTTGTTCATCAGCATTTCCGATCTCCTGGTTGTCGTATCCGGATGACGCGTCAGATGGCGCAGGCGCCGCTGGTGCAATCGCCGCTATCGGCGCTTGCACCTTCGATCGACCGCAGCACCGGCGTGCTCATATGCCCCCAGCCGGGTATCAGCACGGAAAAGCGGCCGGCCTCGCCGCCCATCACGAACAGATGGATGTGCTCCGGGCTGTGCACGATGGGAATGCGGGTGTCGTCGTTGCGCTTGTAGTACTTGGGCAGGTTGCGGTTGTAGACCTTGCCGTAGCGGTGGCCATAGGCCAGGTCGATGAAGCGGTTGCCGTGATTGACGTACAGGTAGTTGCGCACGTCGGCGCGCGACCAGCCGTGCTTGCCGATGGTCTGCGCGTGTTCCAGGCCCAGCACCACCGCGATATGGCCGCCCAGCACCGCGCTGTTGGACGCGATGGTGCTCATGGCCGAACACATCGTGTCGAGGATGCCTTCGGGGTCGTTCGAGATGTGGTTGGTGACGCTGTGCGGGGCTTCGGCAGCCATCGCGAAGACGGTGGAGTCTTCGGCCTTGTAGCCGTGTTCCACGTGATACGGCGCCAGCGGACTTTGCAGTTCGTTTTCGCAAACGCAGTAGGTGTACTTGCCGGGATGGCCCAGCGTGCTCTTGTCCAGGTCGCCCGGCCAGCCGCCGCCCACGTTGAGCATGATCAGGCGCAGTGCCCGGCCGATGGTGGCGTTGGCGCGATTGCCGGAGCCGAACGCGTTGACGCCGCCGTTCATGCCGATTTCGCGCGCTATCGGCCCGTTCACAACCAGCAGCGGCGCGGCCACGTGCGTGGTGGCTTGCACGCCATTCAGGTTGAAAGCCTGGTCGGTGACGGCCTTTACCGCTGCCAGCACCACCGGGGCGTACTCGGGCTTGCAGCCGGCCATCACCATGTTGATGGCCAGCACTTCGCGCGTCAGTTCGCCCCAGCGCGGCGCCACTCGCGCTTCGACGAAGTGGGCATCGCCACCCAGCCGGGCCACGATCTCGTCGATCTTTTCCTGAGTCGGCGGCACGACGGGTAACCCGTCGGTGAAGCCGCGCTCGTAGTAGTACTCCACCAGGTCCACGCCGGCCGGCACCATGTTTGCCGGCGATGCCTTCGCTTGCAGAACCGCACTCATCAGAATCTCCTCGTGGCTGTCGAATGACGTTACGAGGAGGATAGGAGTCCTTGCTTATTTATAACAAGGACAATCTATTTCGATAAATGATTGCGAAAAATGCATAAATGAATGGGGCGGGCGCGCGCTGCCGCTACACCTTCGGCCAATACGTCCCGAAGCTCCACAGATTGCCTTCCGGATCGCGGCAGGCGAATTCGCGGCTGCCGTAGGCGGTGTCATAAGGCGGGGTTTCGATGGTGGCGCCGCTGGCCTGGACCTGCGCGTGCAGGGCGTCCGGATCGTTCACGGCCAGGTACAGCGCGTCGGTGCGGCGTCCTTGCAGATCGCCGACCAGCTTGCCATGGGCGTCGTCGCGGTCCGGGCCCAGCATCAGGAGGGAGCTGCCGTAGGCCAGTTCCGCATGCTGCACAGTGCCGTCGTCGCGGTAGACGGCATGTTCGGTGAAGCCCACCACGCCGGTAAGCCAGCGGATCATCGCCTCCGCGTCGCGGCAGCGCAGGGTTGGAAACAGGCGGGGCGCCGCCTGTTCGGATGGCATTGAACTCATCATGGGTACTCCCGTGGATAAGCAGGAGCGCCCATGATGAACCCGCAGGCGGCGAGGCGGGTGACGATTTTGTTACGGCGCGCTTGGCTACTCGCCGATGGCGACCAGCTCGGCCCCTTCCGTCACCTGATCGCCCACGCCGTAGAACACTTCCGAGACCTTGCCGTCGGCGGGCGCGGAAATGGTGTGCTCCATCTTCATGGCTTCCATCACCAGCAGCGGCTGGCCCTTTTCCACGGTGTCGCCGGCCTTGACCGAGATCGAGATGATCTTGCCGGGCATGGGAGCCGTGAGGCCGCCGCCGTGTTCGCCCTGCGTGTCCTGCGAATGCGCCAGCGGATCGTACAGGTCCAGCACATGCACGCCGGCTTCGCCGAAGACGTGGGCGCGGTCGGCGTGCAGCACGACGGTGCCGGCGCTTTCATGGCCGTCCAGCGTGATGCGCAGGCCGTAGGCCAGGTTGGGATTGGCGCTGGCGTGGGCGCGCCACAGGAAGGCTTGCGGACCCGCGCCGCTGTCCAGGGTCCAGGCGCCGCCCTGGCGGGCGACGGTGACGCGGCGGGTTTCGCCGTTGTCGACCCATTGCAGATGCCGTTGATAGCGGTTGCCCAGGCGCCAGCCGTCGCGCGCGTCCCAGGGATCGGCAGGATGTTTGCCGCTGGTGACGCCTGGCTGCGCCAGGCCTTGGCGCACCAGCACCGCGGCGCAGGCCAGGGCCAGCGTGGCAGGACTGGCGGCTTGGGGTTCGGGCAGCAGCGTGGCGCGCTGGCGTTCGATCAGGCCGGTGTCCAGGTCCGCCGCAGCGAAGGCACTGTCCTGCATCAGGCGGGACAGGAAGGCCACGTTGGTCTGCACGCCCACCGCTTGCGTCTGGGCCAGCGCTTGCAGCATGCGGGCGCGGGCCTGGTCGCGGTCGGCGCCGTGCACGATCAGCTTGGCGATCATGGGGTCGTAGAACGGCGTGATGGTATCGCCCATGCGCACGCCGCCGTCGACCCGGATGTCGCCATTGGCGAACGCAGTGTGCGCCGGCAGGCCCAGGTAGGCCAGGGTGCCGATGGACGGCAGGAAGCCCTTCTCGGGGTTCTCTGCGTAGATGCGGGCCTCGATGGCGTGGCCCTGGATGCGCAGGTCTTCCTGGCGCGCCGGCAGCGGCTGGCCGGCGGCCACACGCAGCTGCCATTCGACCAGGTCGTGGCCGGTGATCATTTCGGTGACCGGGTGTTCGACCTGCAGGCGCGTGTTCATTTCCATGAAATAGAAACGGCCGTCGGGCTCGGCAATGAATTCCACCGTGCCCGCGCCCACGTAGCCCACGGCGCGCGCGGCGGCCACGGCGGCTTCGCCCATGGCGCGGCGGCGCTCTTCAGTCATGCCGGGGGCCGGGGCTTCCTCGATCACCTTCTGGTGGCGGCGCTGCACCGAGCAATCGCGTTCGAACAGGTAGACGCAGTTGCCATGCGTGTCGGCGAATACCTGGATTTCAATGTGGCGCGGCTTCTGCAGATAGCGTTCGATCAGCACGCGGTCGTCGCCAAAGCTGGACGCGGCTTCGCGCTGGCAGGAAGCCAATGCGTCGAGGAACGTGCCCGACGATTCGACCACGCGCATGCCCTTGCCGCCGCCGCCGGCGCTGGCCTTGATCAGCACGGGGTAGCCGATGGCGTCGGCCTGGGTCTTGAGGAATTGCGGGTCCTGGTTGTCGCCGTGGTAGCCCGGCACCAGCGGCACGCCGGCTTTCTCCATCAGCGACTTGGCGGCGGACTTGCTGCCCATGGCGGCGATGGCGGAGGCCGGCGGTCCGACGAAGGCGATGCCGGCCTTTTCGGCGGCTTCGGCGAAGGCTTCGTTTTCCGACAGGAAACCATAGCCGGGGTGGATGGCGCCCGCGCCGGTATCGCGCGCGGCTTGCAGGATGGCGTCGGCGCGCAGGTAGCTGGCACGCGGCTCGGAGCCGCCGATGTACACGGCCTGGTCGCAGGCGGCGACGTGGCGGGCGTTGGCGTCGGCGTCGGAATACACCGCCACGGTGCGGATGCCCATGCGGCGGGCGGTGGCGGCCACGCGGCAGGCGATTTCACCGCGGTTGGCAATCAGCAAAGTGTCGAACATGGATGTCATCCAGGCTGAAATTATTCTTGGGCTGCAATGGGGGCGGCTGTGCCGCCCTACATGCGGAACACGCCGAACTTGGTGTCCTCGATGGGCGCGTTCAAGGCTGCCGACAGCGCCAGCCCCAACACGCGCCGCGTGTCGGCCGGCGCGATGATGCCGTCGTCCCACAGGCGCGCGGTGGCGTAGTAAGGATGGCCTTCGCGTTCGTACTGTTCGCGGATGGGCGTCTTGAAGGCGGTTTCCTCGTCGGCGGACCATTGGCCGCCGCGAGCCTCGATGCCGTCGCGCTTGACCGTGGCCAAGACGCTGGCGGCCTGTTCGCCGCCCATGACCGAGATGCGGGCGTTGGGCCACATGAACAGCATGCGCGGCGAATAGGCTCGGCCGCACATGCCGTAGTTGCCGGCGCCGAACGAACCGCCGATCAGCACGGTGAACTTGGGCACGTTGGCGGTGGCCACCGCCGTCACCATCTTGGCGCCGTGGCGGGCGATGCCTTCGTTTTCGTACTTGCGGCCCACCATGAAGCCGGTGATGTTCTGCAGGAACACCAGCGGGATCTTGCGCTGCGCGCACAGTTCGATGAAGTGCGCGCCCTTTTGCGCGGACTCCGAGAACAGGATGCCGTTGTTGGCCACGATGCCTACGGGCATGCCTTGGATGTGTGCGAAGCCGGTGACCAGCGTGGGGCCGAAACGCGCCTTGAACTCGTCGAACTCGGAGCCGTCGACGATGCGCGCGATCACTTCGCGCACGTCATAGGGCTTGCGCGTGTCGGCAGGGATGATGCCGTTCAGCTCGCTGGGGTCGTAGCGCGGCTCGCGTACCGGGATGGTGGCCAGCGGCTGCGGCTTCTTGCGGTTCAGGCGTGCGACGGCGTTGCGCGCCAGTTGCAGCGCGTGCATGTCGTTGGCGGCCAGATGGTCCACCACGCCGGACAGGCGCGTGTGCACGTCGCCGCCGCCCAGGTCTTCGGCGCTGACCTCTTCGCCGGTGGCGGCCTTTACCAGCGGAGGGCCGCCCAGGAAGATGGTGCCCTGATTCTTGACGATGATGGACTCGTCGCTCATGGCGGGCACGTAGGCGCCGCCGGCGGTGCAGGAGCCCATCACCACGGCGATTTGCGAAATGCCCTGCGCGGACATCTGCGCCTGGTTGTAGAAGATGCGGCCGAAGTGCTCGCGGTCGGGGAAGACCTCGTCCTGCTGCGGCAGGTTGGCGCCGCCCGAATCCACCAGGTAGACGCAGGGCAGGTGGTTCTGCGCGGCGATCTCTTGCGCGCGCAGGTGCTTCTTGACCGTCATCGGGTAGTAGGTGCCGCCCTTGACCGTGGCGTCATTGCAGACGATCACGCATTCGGTGCCGGCCACGCGGCCGATGCCGGTGATGACGCCGGCGCCGGGGGCTTCGCCGCCGTACATGCCGTGCGCCGCCATCGGCGACAGTTCCAGGAACGGCGTGCCCGGATCGATCAGGTGTTCAACGCGGTCGCGCGGCAGCAGCTTGCCGCGCGCCACGTGCTTGGCGCGCGCGGCTTCGCTGCCGCCCAGCGCGGTATGGGCCAACTGCTGGTCCAGATCGTCCAGTTGCGCCTGCATGGCCTGCGCATTGTCGGTGTAGTCCTGCGACCGCGGATTGATGCGGGATTCGATGATGGGCATGGGGTTCCACCCGTCCTGCTTGTTGGAAATTTGAAGGCGCTCGTGGAGCGGTTTGTCTCGCTGCCCGGTGGGCCGGGCATGCTTATAGGCTATCGGTATCGAAGAGGGATTTCGTTGCGCCTTTCCTGCACGGCGCGCGACCGACCCGTCGCGCTACGACGCCATGCAAAAAAGGCGCAGCGGAATCCATCGAAAGCCGGGAGGCCGAAGCCTCCCGGCGTTGCGTCAGATCATTTCAATCGCCATGGCGACGGCTTCGCCGCCGCCGATGCACAGCGTGGCCACGCCGCGCTTGCCGCCGGTCTTGCGCAGCGCGCCGACCAGGGTGGCCATCAGGCGGGCGCCGGACGCGCCGATCGGATGGCCCAGGGCGGTGGCGCCGCCGTGGACGTTGACCTTGTCATGCGGCAGCTTGAAGTCGGCCATGGCGGCCATGGTGACCACCGCGAAGGCTTCGTTGATTTCGTAGAGGTCCACGTCCTCGGCCTTCCAGCCGGTCTTGGCGAACAGGTTCTTCAGCGCGCCCACGGGGGCGGTGGTGAACCAGTTCGGCTCTTGCGAGTGCTGGCTGTGGGCGACGATGCGGGCCAGCGGCTTGACGCCGAGCTTCTCGGCGGTGGATGCGCGCATCAGCACCATGGCGGCGGCGCCGTCGGAGATCGACGACGAGTTGGCGGCGGTGACGGTGCCGTCCTTCTTGAAGGCGGGCTTGAGGGTCGGGATCTTTTCCGGCATGGCCTTGGTGGGGGCTTCGTCGGTGTCGATCACGGTGTCGCCCTTGCGGCCGGCGACAGTGACGGGGGCGATTTCCCACTTGAAGCTGCCGTCTTCCGACGCGGCGCGGGCGCGGCGCAGCGATTCCAGCGAGAACGCGTCCTGCTGTTCGCGGGTGAAGGAATACTTGGAGGCGCAGTCCTCGGCAAACACGCCCATGGCCTTGCCCTTGTCGTAGGCGTCTTCCAGACCGTCCAGCGCCATGTGGTCATACACGGTGTTGTGGCCGTAGCGGTAGCCCTGGCGGCCCTTGAGCAGCAGATAGGGGGCGTTGCTCATGCTTTCCTGGCCGCCGGCGACGACGATGTTGGCGCTGCCCGCGGCCAGCAGGTCATGGCCGAACATGGCGGCTTTCAGGCCCGAACCGCAGACTTTGTGGATGGTGGTGCAAGCCACGCCCAGCGGCAGGCCCGCGCCCAGCGCGGCCTGGCGCGCCGGGGCCTGGCCCTGGCCGGCTTGCAGCACGTTGCCCATGATGACTTCTTCGACTTGCTCGGGCTTGATGCCGGCGCGTTCGACGGCGGCCTTGATGGCGATCGAGCCCAGCTCGTGCGCGGCCAGGCCGGACAAGGCGCCCAGCATGCCGCCCATGGGCGTGCGGGCAACGGAAACGATGACGATGGGATCTGACATGGCTAGCTCCTGTGAGGGTCGGGACAGCTCTGGGGTTACGAGGCCGCGTGGTCGCCTGGAGGGCATTCCGGACGCAGGCGTCTGTCCGTATCGTAAGGGAAAAATTCTTCAATCCGGCCTTGCGCCACATGGGTGCGGCAGGCCTGCCACCAGTCCGGTTCCAGCAGGTCGGCATGGTGACGCATGAAGGCGCCGCGCACGCGCGGGTCGCCCAGCAGGAAACGTCCGAATTCCTCGGGGAACACATCATTCGGACCAATGGCGTACCAGGGTTCGGACGCCAGTTCCGCCTCTTCGTTGGGGGCGGGCGGGATGCGCCGGAAATTCATTTCGGTCATGCGCTGGATTTCGTCGTAATCGTAGAAAACGACGCGGCCCAAGCGGGTGACGCCGAAGTTCTTGTACAGCATGTCCCCGGGGAAAATATTGGCCGCGGCCAGCTGGCGGATGGCGTCCCCGTATTCGCGCACGGCCGGGTCCAGCAGCGCGTCCGAGGCCTGGCGCAGATAGATGTTCAAGGGCGTCATGCGCCGTTCGATGTAGACATGGCGGATGACCACCGTGTCGCCGGTTTCCTCTATCAGGCTGGGTACCAGCCGGCGCAGTTCTTCCAGCAGCGCCGGCGCGAAGCGCGCGCGCGGCAGCGCCACCTGCGAGTATTCCCAGGTGTCGGCCATGCGGCCGACGCGGTCGTGCAGCTTCACCATCTGGTACTTGCGGCGCACGGTGGCATGGTCCATGCCGTCCTTGTCGATGCGGTCCTTGATGAGTTTGAACACGTAGGGATAGGACGGCAGCGTGAACACGCACATCACCATGCCCTTGATGCCGGGGGCGATGTCGAAGGCGTCGCGCGAATGGGCCAGGTGATGCAGGAAGTCGCGGTAGAACAGCGTCTTGCCCTGCTTCTGCAGGCCGATCATGGTGTAGAGCTCGGCCTTGGGCTTGCGCGGCAGCAGGCTGGACAGGAAGTTCACCACCGCGGCCGGCGTTTCCATGTCCACCAGGAAGTAGGCGCGGGTGAAGCTGAACAGCGTGCTCAGGTCGTCGGCGCCCAGCAGCAGCGCATCCAGCACGACCTGGCCCGCCGGGTTGCGCATCAGCGCCACCGCGAAGGGATATACCGTACCCTGGTTGATCAGGCGGCCGACGATGTAGGCGCCCTTGTTGCGGAAGAACAGCGAGCCCAGCGCGTGGATCTGGCAGTCGCTGGCGATGCGGCGGCCGACGTGGCGCGGCAGTGTCGCGCGCAGTTGCTTGACCGCGGCGCGCGCCAGCAGCCGCGTGTCGCGCGGCAGGTCTTCAAAGGGCAGCGCCAGACCGAAGTCCGCCACCATGCGGATCAGGCTTTTCTCCAACCCGTCCGTGGCCGGGTAGTAGACCCGGTACGAGGGGATGCTGCTGTCCAGGTAATCGGTGGCGATGGCCGGGCGGACGAACAGGAAGGCGTTGTGGAAATAGTCGCGGTGCAGGATGCGGCAGGAGACCGAGTTGAAGAAGGTCTCGGCGCATTCGGGCTGGCGGTGGTCGCCCAGCAGGCCCACGAATTCCTGCTTGATCTGCTGCCAGAACGCGGTCTGTTCGTCGCTCAGGGTGGGCGCCGTGCTGCCGTTGGCGCCCACCGCGCCTTCGGGGCGGCCGCGCAGCACGCCTTCGAGTTGGGTGGCGCATTCGCGCACCCGCATGTCGTAGTACTCGATGCGCTCGCGCGACAGGCGCTGGATGCCGTGCCAATCGCCGGATTCGAACAATGCCTTGGCGCGCTGGGCGCTGTAGCGGAACAGCGCGTAGTGGCGATCGAAGCCCGCCAGGATCAGCCGCGCGACGTCTAGCGGTGCAGGCCCCGGCGCGGGCGCCTGCTCGATGTGCTGGACGTCGGACATGCGGATCATGGATGCGTGCTCAGGCGGTTTCGTTGAACAGTTCGCGGCCGATCAGCATGCGGCGGATTTCGCTGGTGCCGGCGCCGATCTCGTACAGCTTGGCGTCGCGCCACAGGCGGCCCACCGGGTATTCGTTGATGTAGCCGTTGCCGCCCAGGATCTGCACGCCCTCGCCCGCCATCCAGGTGGCTTTTTCGGCCGTGTACAGAATCAGCGCGGCGCAGTCCTTGCGCACCTGGCGCACGTGCTCGGCGCCCAGGCGGTCCAGGTTCTTGCCGACCTGATAGCAGAAGGCGCGGCTGGCCTGCAGCGTGGTGTACAGATCGGCGACCTTGCCCTGGATGAGTTGGAATTCGCCGATGGCCTGGCCGAACTGCTTGCGGTCATGGATATAGGGGACGACGACGTCCATCACGGCCTGCATGATGCCCACCGGGCCGCCGGACAGCACCGCGCGTTCGTAGTCCAGGCCGCTCATCAGCACCTTGACGCCGCCGTTGACCTGGCCCAGCACGTTCTCTTCGGGAATTTCGCAGTCCTGGAACACCAGTTCGCCGGTGTGGCTGCCGCGCATGCCCAGCTTGTCCAGCTTCTGCGCCACGGAAAAGCCCTTGAAACCCTTTTCGACCAGGAAGGCGGTGATGCCGCGCTGATGGGCTTCGGGGTCGGTCTTGGCGTAGACCACCAGGGTGTCGGCGTCGGGGCCGTTGGTGATCCACATCTTGGTGCCGTTCAGCACGTAGCGGTCGCCCTTCTTGTCGGCGCGCAGCTTCATGCTGACCACGTCGGAACCGGCGCCCGGCTCGCTCATGGCCAGCGCGCCCACGTGTTCGCCGGAAATCAGCTTGGGCAGGTACTTGGCCTTCTGGGCCGCAGTGCCGTTGCGATTGATCTGGTTCACGCACAGGTTGGAGTGGGCGCCGTAGGACAGGCCGACCGAGGCGCTGGCGCGGGAGATTTCCTCCATCACGATCATGTGGGCCAGATAGCCCATTTTTGCGCCGCCGTATTCCTCGTCGGCCGTCATGCCCAGCACGCCCAGTTCGCCGAATTTGCGCCAGAGATCCATGGGGAACTGGTCGCTGCGGTCCACTTCTGCGGCGCGCGGCGCGATCTCGGCTTGCGCAAAATTGCGCACCGCGTCGCGCAGCATGTCCAGATCTTCGCCCAGGTCGAAGTTCAGGCCGGGAAGGTTCATCGCTGTCTCCGTGATAGTAGGTACTTACTATTTTGTGGGCGCCTGGCTCCGGCGCCGGATTGCCGCGCGTGGCTCATGATGCGCCGATCGGCCATCGCTAGGCAATGATGCACCGCAAATATTACGTTTACGTAAACGTAAATTGGAGTCGGGTTATCCCTAGGTAATTGCGTGTTACCGGGGGAGCGGCCCTGGGTAAGATTCCAGCCGATCCTTGAATCCTGAATTATTGCGATGGAGTTTGCCGTGCTCGAACTGACCAATCTGGACGAAATTGTGGCGCTGCGGCGTGACATTCACATGCATCCGGAGCTTTGCTACGAAGAGCACCGCACGGCCAAGGTGGTGGCGGACACGCTGCGCGGCTGGGGCATCGAGACCCACACCGGCATCGCCAAGACCGGGGTGGTCGGCGTGATCAAGCGCGGCGCGTCGGATCGCGCCATCATGCTGCGCGCCGATATGGATGCGCTGCCCATGCAGGAAGAGAACCAGTTCGATCACCGTTCGCGCCATGACGGCAAGATGCACGGCTGCGGGCACGACGGCCACACCGCCATGCTGCTGGCTGCCGCGCGCCACTTGCAGGCCGAGGGCGGCTTCGACGGCACCGTGTACCTGTGCTTCCAGCCAGCCGAGGAAGGCGGTGCCGGCGGCCGCGCCATGATCCAGGACGGCCTGTTCGAACGCTTTCCCTGCGAGGCTGTGTTCGGCATGCACAATTGGCCGGGGTTGGCCGCCGGGACCTTCGGCGTCTGTGCCGGCCCGATGATGGCGGCCGCCAACGGCTTCAAGATCACCGTGCGCGGCAAGGGCGGCCACGCCGCCGCGCCGCAGGATTGCAGCGATCCGGTGCCCGCGCTGTTCGCCATCGGCCAGTCCCTGCAGACCATCCTCACGCGCAGCAAGCGTCCGCTGGACGCCGCGGTGCTGTCGATCACCCAGGTGCAGGCCGGCGGCAGCGTGATCAACGTCATTCCCAATAACGCCTGGCTGGGCGGCTCGGTGCGGGCCTACAGCACCGACGTGGTCGACCTGATCGAACGCCGCATGAACGAGATCGCCGGCAACATCGCGGCCGCGCACGGCTGCGAGGCCGACGTGTTCTTCGAGCGCCGCTACCCGGCGCTGGTGAACACCGTGGCCGAGACCGAGTTCTGCATGGAAGTCATGCGCGAGGTGGTGGGTGAGGACAAGGCATTGGTGATCGAGCCGGCCATGGCTTCCGAGGATTTTGCCTTCCTGCTGCAGGAAAAGCCTGGCTGCTACGTGTTCCTGGGCAACGGCGACGGCGAGCACCGCATGGCGGGCCATGGCCTGGGGCCCTGCATGCTGCACAACGCCAGCTATGACTTCAACGATTCCCTGATTCCGGCTGGCGCGTCGTACTGGGTACGCCTGGCGCAACGCTATCTGGCCTGATGTGCTTCATGCTTTTCGTTTTATCTGACGCAGTGCCACGCAACATTACTAGGACGATATGAAAAAGAAGACATTGCTGATCAAGGCCGCGGGGGCGGCCTTGGCAATCATGGCCAGCGGCGCGATGGCGCAAAGCTGGCCGGCCAAGCCCGTCACGCTGGTGGTGCCCTACACCGCCGGCGGCAGCGCCGACGCGATCGGACGCCGCCTGGGCGACGTGCTGCGCAAGGAAAGCAACGTAACCGTGATCGTCGAGAACAAGCCGGGCGCGGGCGCGTCCGTGGGCACCGACTTCGTGGCACGCGCGCAGCCGGATGGCACCACCTTGCTGCTGGCCTCCACCAGCCCGCTGACGATCTTCCCGCATTTGGCCAAGACCAACTACGACCCGATGAAGGACCTGACGCCGGTGGCCAGCGTGGCCGTGGCGCCCGTCGCCATTGTCGCCACCAAGGCGCTGCCGGTGAAGGACTTCGCCGGCCTGATCGACTATGCCAAGTCGCACCCGGACGGCGTGCGCTACGGCACGCCGGGCCAGGGCACCGTGGCCCACATCGGCATGTCGGCCGTCACGGCTCAGACCGGCACCAAGATGTTGCACGTGCCCTACCGCGGCAACAGCCAGGCGCTGACCGACGGCCTGGGCGGCGTGGTCGAACTGCTGGTGGTCAACAGCGATGTGGTGCTGCCGCACGTCGCCAACGGCGCGCTCAAGCCCCTGGCCGTGATGGCGCCCGAGCGCCTGGCCGCCTGGCCGGACGTGCCCACCATGGCCGAACTGAAGATGCCGCAGGCGCAGTACTACTCGAACTTCGGCGTGTTCGCGCCGGCCAATCTGCCGGCCACGGTTGCGCAGCCGCTACAGGCCGCCTTGGTCAAGGCCGTCGCCAGCGCCGAGTTCCAGGACTTGCTGGCCAAGTCCTACCTGCAGCCGGGCACGGCCGTGGGTGACGCGTTCGCCAAGCAGGTGCAAGCGGAATTCGCGAACAATGCGCGGGTCATCAAGGAAGGCAATATCAAGGCTGAGTAAGCTTTGTCCAACAAAAAGCGCGCGACCTTCCAGGGTACGCGCGCTTTTTTTTCGAGCCGTCCCAAGGCTGCGGCGTTTCGCGGCGCCTTTCTTGGACGCGCCGCTGCCTACGCGCTGCGCGGTCCGAACATGATTACCAGCATGCCAGCCAGGCACAGGCCCACGCCCAGCCAGTCGCTCGTGCTGGGGCGCACGCCGTCCACGGCCCACAGCCACAGCAGCGCCATGCCGATGTACACGCCGCCATACGCCGCATAGACGCGGCCCGAAGCCGTGGGGTGCAGCGTCAGCAGCCAGGCAAACAGCGCCAGGCTGGCCGCCGCGGGCGCGAGCAGCCAGATGGAGTGGCCCTTGCGCAGCCACAGGTAAGGAAGATAGCAGCCAACGATCTCGGCCAGCGCCGTCAGGATGAACAGCGCAAGGGTTTGCAAAGCGCCCACGCCCACGTTCCTAGGGCTTCTGCGCGAGCAGATCGCGGCATTGCTGTTCCTGCTGCGAAATTTCGTGCAGGGTATCCTCGATGTCGCGGCGCTGCTGTTCCAGGGTGCTGCGGTGCTGTTCCAGTACGCTCAAGTATTGGCGCAGCTGGACCTCGGTGTCGCCCGGCCCGTCATACATGTCAATCAGGGTCAGGATCTCGGACAATTGCAGGCCCAGGCGCTTGCCGCGCAGGGCCAGCTTCAGGCGCGTGCGGTCGCGCGGCCCGAAGATGCGGTTGCGCCCTTCGCGCGCCGGGCTGACGATCCCCTGGTCTTCGTAGAAGCGGATCGTGCGGGGCGTGACGTCGAACTCGCGGGAGAGCTCTGAGATAGTCCAGGTTGACGGGGACATGCGAGATATGGCAGTTTACGTAAACGTAAATTATGATGACTTGACCCGATCGTCAAGCGTGGAGGAGAGGCAATGAACCCGAACGAACAGAAACTGCAATATCCCTGGACTGATTTCCAGCCCGAACCCGGCCGTTCGCACGTGGTGGCGGAAGGGGTCAAATGGATCAGGATGCCTCTGCCGTTCGCGCTGGATCATATCAACCTCTGGCTGCTGCGCGACAACATCGACGGCCGCGACGGCTGGACCATCGTCGACTGCGGCATCACGCGAGATGAAGTGAAGACGTTGTGGGAACGCGTGTTCGAGACCGAACTGGAAGGCCTGCCGGTGCTGCGCGTCATCGTCACCCACATGCACCCCGACCACATCGGCCTGGCGCATTGGCTGTGCGAACGCTGGAATGCGCCACTGTGGATGACGATGACGGACTTCGTGGTGGCCTCGCTGTGGTCCTCGCGCCGCGGCGACGCGGGCGGCGGCCCGGGCGGCCAATCGGCGGTGGACCACTTCGCCCGCCACGGCCTGACCGACCTGGACGCGCAAGAGCAGATTCGCCAGCGCGCCAACTACTACCCCAATCTGGTGCCGGCCGTGCCTGCGCGCTATACGCGCATCCTGCATGGCGACGCGGTGCGCATCGGCGGGCGCGACTGGCGCGTGATCGTGGGCTATGGGCATGCGCCTGAGCACGCTTCGCTGTTTTCACCGGATCTCGGCGTGCTGATCTCGGGCGACATGGTGCTGCCGCGCATTTCCACCAACGTCAGCGTGTTCGACTACGAGCCGGACGCCAATCCCCTGCCCCTGTACCTGCGTTCGCTGGACGGCTACGCCGACCTGCCCCAGGACACGCTGGTGCTGCCCTCGCACGGCCGGCCCTTCAAGGGCCTGCATGAGCGCATCGCGCAACAGCATGAACACCATCGCGACCGCCTGGCCGAAGTGCTGGAAGCTTGTGCCATCCAGCCGCAATCGACCACGGATATCGTGCCGGTGCTGTTCAAGCGCAAGCTGGACCTGCACCAGCTGACCTTCGCCATGGGCGAGGCGCTGGCGCACCTGCATGCGCTGTATTTCGAAGGCAAGCTCAAGCGCGCGCTGGGCGAAGACGGCATCGTGCGGTTCTCGGCCGTCTGAGCGTGGCGGGCAGAAAGGCGGCGCGCATGGGCCGCCGCGCCGCCTAACGCGTGGCCGTAGCCAACCGCACGGCCAGTCCGACGAACACCAGCGCGGCAATCCGGTTCAGCCAGCGCTTGGCGGTCACCGAGCGCTGCAGCAGTTCACCGAACGCGCCCGAGAAGAACGCAATGGCGCCGAACACCAGCAGCGTGACCACCATGAAGACCGCGCCCAGCTGCATGGTCTGCAAACCTACCGGACCCAGCGCCGGCGAGGTGAACTGCGGCAGGAAGGCGAAGAAGAACAGCAGCACCTTGGGGTTGGTCAGATTCATCACGATGCCGCGGCGGTACAGCGCGGCGGGCCGCAAGGGTTCGGGACGCTTGCCGTCTTCGGATTCGACCGGCGCGCGCAGGATCTGCCACGCCAGATAGGCCAGGTAGGCGGCGCCCGCCAGCTTGAGCACGGTGAAGGCCATGGGCGAGGCCGCGAACACGGCGGCCAGTCCCACGGCCACGGCGGCCGTATGCCCCAGCAGCCCCGTGCACAGTCCCAGCACCACGAACATGCCAGCTTTGCGGCCCCAGATGGCGGACTGCATCAGCACGAACAAATTGTCCGGCCCCGGAGTCAGGGCCAGCAGGACGGCAATGCCGAAGAATGCGATCAGGGTGTCGATGGGCAGCATGAGGGGTCGCCTGGAACGGGTCGGCCGGCTCTAGGCGGCCGGAAGTGGCATCATAAAGGCAAAGACGTGCCCATCATGCATGCCCCATGCGTCCCTTGCGGGACCTGCCGGGCCGACCAGGAGAGACAACAGCCATGCCCCCCACCGCCATGCCGCAATCCCCGGAACCCTTGCAGGGCGCCGATGCGCGCCCCGACGCCTCGCTCGAGGCGTGGCTGCAAGCGCGTCACAGCTGCCGCGCATTCCTGCCCGAGCCGGTGGCGCGCGGCACCATCGAACGCGTCCTGGCCCTGGCGCAGCGCACCGCCTCCTGGTGCAATTGTCAGCCCTGGCAGGTGACGATCACCGAAGGCGCGGGCACGGAACGCCTGCGCGGCGCGCTGCAACGCCGCGCGGAACAGTCTGGCTTCACGCCGGATTTTCCGTTTCCGCGCGAATACCAGGGCGAGTACCTGGCCCGACGGCGCGAATCAGGCTTCCAGCTGTATGGCGCGGTCGGCGTGGCGCGCGGCGACCGCGAGGCCTACCGCCGCCAGGAAATGCGCAATTTCCAACTGTTCGACGCGCCGCACGTGGCCATCGTCACCACCGACGAGGCGCTGGGCGAATACGGCGCAATGGATTGCGGCGGCTATGTGGCCAATTTCCTGCTGGCAGCCCAGGCCAACGGCGTGGCCACGGTTGCCCAGGCATCCCTGGCCATGTACCCGGAAGTGCTGCGCGAGGAGCTCGGCATCGCGGCGGACCGGCGCGTGGTCTGCGGCATTTCCTTCGGCTATGCGGACACGGCGCATCCCGCCAACAGCTACCGCACCAGCCGCGCCTCGCAGTCCGAAACCGTCACCTGGATCGGCGAATAGGGACAGGCCGCGCCTGGCCTGATATGGTTCATCCTGATCGCCTTTATTCCGCCCCTGTCCCTACGCAAGCAGTCCACTGAAGATGCCCACCAAACACATCGATACGCTTCTGCAGCACGCAGGCACCGCCCCGTTCAACCCAGAAACCGGCACGGCGCCGGTGCCTCTGCCGCCGATGCGCGCCAGCACGGTGCGCTTCGAGAACCTCGCCGCGCTCGAGAAGGCGCAGCGCAGCAAGGCGGCAGGCGGCCGTGCCTCCACCTACGGGCGCATGGGCATGGACACGCATGCGGCGCTGGAAGAGGTCTTCACCCAGCTCGAAGGCGGCACGCATTGCTACCTGGCGTCCTCGGGCCTGTCGGCCATGACCATGGTCATGATGGCCCTGTGCTCGGCCGGCGACCACGCGCTGATCTCGGACTGCGTCTATGGCCCGATGCGCGAGCTGGACGACGCGGTGCTCAAGCGCATGAACATCGAGATCACGTACTTCGCCGCCGGCGAGGACCTGGAAGAGCTGGTGCGTCCGAACACCAAGCTGTTGTACGTGGAATCGCCCGGATCCCTGCTGTTCGAGATGCTGGACATGGGCGCCATGGCCGCCTTCGCGCAGAGTCGAGGCCTGGTGCTGGCCACCGACAATACCTGGGGCTCGGGCTACATCTACCGCCCGCTGACGCTGGGCGCGCAGGTGTCCGTCATTGCAGGCACCAAGTACGTAGGCGGACACTCCGACCTGATGCTGGGCGCCGTCGTCACCAATGACGAAGAGATCGCCCGCAAGCTCAACCGCACGCAGTACGCCATGGGTTATTCCATCAGCGCGGACGACGCCTGGCTGGCCTTGCGCGGCGTGCGCACCATGCCCATCCGCATGGCGCAGCATGCGCGTCATGCCTTGCAGGTGTGCGAATTCTTCAAGAGCCGTCCCGAGACGGTACGCTTGTTCCATCCGGCCTGGCCGCAGGATCCCGGCCACGCGTTGTGGCAACGCGATTGCACTGGCTCCAACGGTATGCTGTCCGTCGAACTGCGCCTGTCGCCGGCGGCGGCGCGCGTGTTCGTGGATTCACTGACGCTGTTCGGCATCGGCTTTTCCTGGGGCGGCTACGAAAGCCTGGTGCAGCTAGTGTCGGGCAAGGACCTGTCCAAGCACCGCTATTGGGGCGAAGGCGACAACGCCCTGGTACGCCTGCACATCGGCCTGGAATCGCCGGAGGACATCATCGCCGACCTGACCCAGGCGCTGGAAAAGGCCGCGGCCGTCCAGGGCTGAACTGAGCGTGGCAAGGCCGCCTCAGGCGGCCTTGCCGCGTATCCACGCGCCGATGCGCGCGGCGATGTCGTCGCTGTTGTCGTCCATCATGGGCATGTGCGAATTGCCGCCGATGCCCATGTCGGCCAGGCGCCAAGTCTGCACGCGGGCGCCCTGGCGCGCCAGCTCATCGGCATAGGCCTGTCCGGTGATGCACAGCGTTTCCCACAGCGGCGTGGCGTCCAGGTAGTCGCCATAGACGAACAGGAAAGGCTTGTCCGCCACGGCCTGGGCCGCGACCTCGGGCGAGAAGCCCGAGGGCTCGATGCCGATGACGCCGCGCACCAGGTCCGGCCGCGCATGCAGGGCGCGGTAGGCGACCTCGCCGCCGTGACTGTGCGCCATGACCAGACAAGGCCCCACCCGCTCCAGCACCGCGCAGAATCCGCGCAGCGCCGCATCGTTGTTGCCCAGCCAGCGCGGCACCGCGTGGCGGATGAAGGCATCGAAGGCTGCGACCGGAAAGCGTAGTCCCGCAAAGGGACGGCGCGCCGCGTAGTCTTCGGCGCGCCCGAAGCGGAACAGCGTCCAGCTCTCTTCGGCATTGCGGATGATGGGCGGCTCGGGCCAGACTTCCTTGAAGGGCGCCCATCCCGCACGGCCGCGCTCGACGTTGTCCACGACATAGACCGCGTGGCCCTGGCGCAGGAAATGCTGCATCCAGCCCGGCCTTCCATCCGGCGTCTGTTCCCACATCGCGCCCGTCATGCCGCCGCCATGCAGCAGCACGATGGGCAGCGGATGCGCCAGCCGGGCCGGGATGAAGTACTGCACGTAGGCCTGCTCGAAGTGATACAGGCCGTTGGGGTCATACGCCAGCGACGCGCTCTGCGTGAACGCGATGTCGCGCTGTGGCTGGCCGTCGATGCGCACCTGCCGGCCACCCGCGTAAAAGCTGCCGAAGTCGGACAGGGTAACTGCCGCCTGGCTAACCGCTTGCGTCATGGCTTGACCAGCGGGCATTGGCTTTCCGACAAGGGCCAGGCCAGCGTGGCGCCGGGGATGTTGCGCACGATGTTGTAGTAGTCCCAGGGCGCCTTGGACTGCGCCGGCGTCTTGACCTGCGCCAGCATCATGTCGCGTACCACCAGGCCGTCCTTGCGGATACGCGCATTCAGGCTGAAGGGATCGTCGATGGGCAGCGATTTCATCTTGGCCATGACGGCATCGGCGTCCACCGTGCCGGCGGCCTTCACGGCTTGCAGGTAATGGCGCACCGATCCATAGACGCCGGCCTGCAGGAAGGTGGGCGGACGCCCCACGCGGGCCTCGAACTTCTTGGCGAAGGCGCGCGTGCCGTCGTTCATGTCCCAGTAGGACGGAACCGTCAGATAGGTTTTCTGCGCGGCCTGCAGGCCCAGGCTGTGCACGTCCGTGATCAGCAGCAGCATGGCGGCCAGCTGCTGCGCGCCGCCGATGCCGAATTCCGCCGCCTGCTTGATGGCCGAGATGGTGTCGCCGCCCGCGTTGGCGATGGCGATGATCTGTGCCTTGGAGGCTTGCGCCTGCAACAGGAAGGACGCGAAATCCGAGGCGTTCAGCGGGTGGTAGACGGTGCCGACGACCTCGCCGCCGTTGGCCTTGACCACGGTTTCGGTGTCCGCTGCCAGCTGCTTGCCAAAGGCGTAGTCGGACGCCAGGATGAACCAGCGCTTGTTGCCTTCGTTGACCACCGCGGTCGCCGTCCCGCGCGAGAGCGCGTAGGTGGTGTAGGTCCATTGCACGCCGTAGGGCGAGCATTGTGCCTGGGTCAACGCGGTGGTGCCGGGGCTGGAGAACAGCACCAGCTTTTTCTTGTCGCGCGCGATGCCCTGCACCGCCAGCGCCACCGAGGAATTGGGCACGTCCACGATCACGTCCACGCCATCGGTGTCGTACCACTTGCGCGCCATGCTGCTGCCGATGTCGGGCCGATGCTGGTGGTCGCCCGATACCAGCGAAATGGGCTTGCCCAGCAGGGTGCCGCCCATTTCCTCGATGGCCAGGCGGGCGGCTTCGACCGAGCCCTTGCCGGTGGCGTCGGCGGTGACGCCCGCCATGTCCGTGAGTACGCCGATCTTCACGCCATCGGCTTCATTGGCCTGGGCCAGGCTGGCGGCCAGCGCCAGGCACAGGCCCAGCATCGCGCGGCTGCGCGGGAATCGCTGCTTCATTTGTCTTCCACCCGTTATGTGCCGCTATCGCGGCGAATTGTTGTGCGGAAAGTGTAGCGCGGGCCCGGGCGCCAACGGCAAAGAAAAACGCCCCGGCCTGGCGGCTCGGGGCGTTGCGTATTCTGGCTGAAAAGTATCAGTTGCGCGTCAGCGGGATCAGGCGGGTCACTTCCTTCAGTGCGCCTTCGTAGCTGTTGCCGGCCATGACGGGCGAGGTCATGAACTTGCCGCCGACAGCGAACGACGGGGTGCCGTCGATGCGGTAGGCCTCGGCCAGCTGGTTGGCGCGCTGCACCTGCGTCTGCACGCTGAACGAATCGAAGACCGAGTCGAACTTCTCGCGGTCCACGCCTTGGGTCGCGGCCCATTCACCCATCGCCTTCTTGTCGAACAGGCGCTTGTGTTCGCCGTGGATGGCGGCGAAAACCTTGGGGTGCAGGTCCGGGCGGTCCAGGGCCAGCAGCGTGTAGTAGAGCTGCTGCAGCGGCTTCATGCCGGCGTTGAAAGCGATCGGAACCTGCTTGAGCACCACGTCCGGCGGTGCGGTCTTGGCCCAGTCTTCAACCATGGGCTCCATGGCGGCGCAGTGCGGGCAGGTGTAGGCGAAGAATTCCAGGACCTCGATCTTGCCCGGGGTGTCCGACGGCAGCGGCGGATTGATGGCGATGGATTGCTGCGCGCCTTGCGCGTGGCTTGCCGGGCTGAAGAAAGCCGTGGCGGTCAGCGCGGCCGCGGCCAGGATGCGGATTATCTTGGGGGACAGCATGGATGAGAGGTTCCTGAGTAAAAAGTTACAGACAGGCCCGGGGCCGGATAAGTTCAATGCTGGCGGGCGCGGCGGCGCGCATTACTGGCGCACCACGGCGGTTTCGATCTTGTTCTCGCCCAGGCGGCCGCGGGCCCGGTTCATGTCGTCCAGGCGGGCAAAGGGACCCACCCTGACCCGGTTGATGGCCTTGCCGTTCACTTCGGCCTTTTGCACCGCCACCGGCAGGCCCAGCAGGATGATGCGGGCCTTGAGGGATTCCGCGTCGTTTTCACCGCGGAATGCGCCGGCCTGCAGGTAGTACGTGCCGTTGGCCGCGGACGCGCTGGCGGCCGGCTTGGGAGCCGGCGCGGGCGCGGCCTTGGAGATCGGCGTGGGCGCCTGGCTGGGGGCGGCGGACGGCGCGGCGGAGGCTACGGCAGGCCCCTTGGAGGTGGGCAGGGTGGCAATCAGCGCGCCCAGGTCGTCCAGCTTGGCGGGGGTGTCGTCGCCCTTGGTGGGGGCGGGGCCCGTGGCCGGGCCGGTGGCCACGCCTGCGCCCGGC